>NZ_JASCPO010000011.1:0-58115 GCF_029960145.1 Pseudomonas sp. PS01299
GGCTTGCTCGCGAAGGCGTCAGATCAGTCGACATCATTGTTTACTGAAAGACCGCTTTCGCGAGCAAGCCCGCTCCCACAGGGTGATGTGTTTCAGCAACGGGATCAGGCGTAAGACAGGTCTTTCTCTTCGAGCAACTCCTGATACAACTCGGTCCACTTGCGGCCCATTTCATCGGCGGTAAACAACTGCCGGTAACGCGCCTCGGCCTTTATGCCCATGGCTGCTGCGCGTTCGGGGTTTTCCCAGAGGCTGCGCATTGCCTCGCGAAACGCCTGAGGGTTGCTCGGCGGCACCACCAGCCCGGTTTCGTTGTGGATGTTGATGTAGCTGGTGCCGGTACCGATTTCGCTGGAGATCATTGGTTTGCCGTACATCGCGCCTTCGAGCAGCGAAATGCCGAACGCTTCGGAACGCAGGTGCGACGGAAACACGATGGCGTAGCACAGCTGTAGCAGGGCGACCTTGTCTTCATCGCCCAGGCGCCCGAGAAAGTGGATGTTACGCAGCCCCAGCGCAGCAGCCTGGGCGTGCAACTCCAGTTCCAGCGGCCCGGCACCGACGATCACCACCGGATAGTCCACGTCCTTCAAGGCGTCGAGCAGGATGTGCAGACCTTTGTAATAACGCATGACCCCGACGAACAGGAAAAACTTATCCCCAAGCTGCTGGCGCCAGCGATTCATCCGTTCGCTGTCGGCCTGTGGATAACCGGCCTTGTTCAAACCGTAGGGATCACCCGGGTCTTGTTCTGAAACTGCTGCAACACGTCGCTGGTGTGCAGGTAGTTCGGCGAGGCCGCGACAATCCGGTCGGCGCTGGCGAGGAAGCGGTTCATCAGCGGTCGGTAGAGTTTGAGCAGATGCTTCTGACGAATAATGTCCGAGTGGTAGGTCACCACGCTCGGTTTGTTCATGCCGCTGGCAAAGTGCACCAGGTCCATGAACGGCCACGGAAAGTGATAGTTGACCACATCGGCTTCGGCGGCCAGCTCGCGAAACTGTTTGAACACGCTCCAGGAAAACCCGGTGGAGGCGAACTGAATGTCGAGTCTGGCGCGATGCACTTCGTGTTGACCCAGTTGCACCACCGGCGGGGTCGGGTCGGCGCTGAGTGTCAGCACCTGGCCGTCGATACCGTGATGCGCACCGCTTTCGCACAGCTGAAATATCACCTGCTCGATACCGCCGACCGAGTCAGGCAAGTAGGTTTTGAAAAAATGAAGAACTCGCATTCAACCTCCCATGGCCTGGCGGTAGGCACCGGCCGTGGCCTGTGCGCAGCGCTGCCAGGAAAAAAGCCGCGCCCGCTGCAATCCGGCTTCTCGGCATGCTTGCCAATGCACCTGATCGTCGAGCAGACGGATCAGCGCGTCGCGCAAGCCGTCTGCATTGTCAGGTTCAATATAGTTGCCCGCGTCGCCCGCGACTTCCGGCATGGCCGAAGCGCGGGTGAGTACCACCGGCGTGCCGCTGGCCATCGCCTCCAACACCGGCAGGCCAAAGCCTTCGTATAACGAAGGAAAAATCAGCGCCCGGGCACCAGCCAACAGCTGGGCCAGGTGTTCATCGGGCAAGTAGCCGAGCAGGCACACATGCCCGCTTGCCAATGCCTGACGCAGTTCGGCGCTGAACTGTTCGCGCTGCCAGCCAGCCATGCCGACGATCAGCAGCGGAAAGCGTTGGCGCACGGCCTCCGGCAGCAAGGCATGGGCGCGCAGGGCCAGCCGCAGATTCTTGCGTGGCTCCAGCGTCCCGACACAGAGGAAATACTCCCGCGCCGTAACGGCATGGGCCTTGAGTACCGGGTCGATGGTGTGTGCGTCGCGCGGACGAAAGCGCTCGGCCACGCCCAAGGGAGCGACCACGAAACGTTCAGCGGGCAGGCCGAAACAGCTTTGAGCTTCGTCGGCGATCGCTTGTGAATCGGTGAGGATCACTTGTGCCTGCCGTACGCCGGTAGCCAGTCGGCGCTCGATCTCTTGCAAACGTGCCGGCGGCTGAGTTTCGGGGTAATGCAGGTGCGTCAGGTCGTGCAGGGTGATCACGGTCGGGCCGTCGAAGGCCAGTGGCCACAGACTCGGTTCGTGATACAGATCGATGCCATGCGCGCGCGCCTGATCGAAACGCTTTTGTTCCAGCCAGCGCCGCGCCTGATAAGCCCCGGGGATCTGCCGCAGCAGTGGCGTCAGGCGCGAATAACCGGGCATCGCCGCCTCCGGCAAGGCCGAACTCCAGCCCCAGCCGTGGAACAACTCAATTTCGATATCGGTATCGCTGCGCAACGCATTCACCAACTCGGCGACGTAGTGGCCGATGCCGGTGCGCGGTGCCTGCAGGATCCGGGCATTAAGGGCAATGCGCATGCGGCCTCGCTGGCGCCAATGGCGCTTGCACTGCATTGCGTACGGTGCGCTCGGCCAGTTGCGCACTCGCCTCGTGCCAGTCGATCCAGCGCCAGTCCGCCACATCGCGAGCAGCGGGGAATTGGCCACTCTGCAGGAAACGCATGATCAAGTCAGCGAGGCTTTGCGGATCCTGCAAATCGAAATAGGCCATGAATTCGCCGCCGATTTCGCGGAACACCGCAATGTCGCTGCCCATCGCCGGCAAGCCACGCTGCATGGCTTCCACCAGCGGCAGGCCAAAGCCTTCGACAAACGAAGGGAATACCAGCGCACTGGCGTGGGCGTAGGCATGTTCGAGGCTGGTGTCGCTCAAGTCGTTGAACATGAACAGGCGGCGATTCAGTTCGGGATGACTGCGCACCCGGGCGAGCAGGGCGTCGCACTTCCAGCCGATGCGCCCGGCGATGCACAGACGCGCCGGGGAGCCGGCGGTCCAGGCCCGTTCGAAGGCATCGAGCAGGTATGCGTGGTTCTTGCGCGGCTCAATGGTACTGACCATCAGGAACAGCGGCTCCGGTGTATTGAACAGCTGTTGCAGGCGCGGTTCGACGGTTTCCCCGGCGCTGTGCAGATCCAGTTCGGAACCGAGGTGAAAATAATCGAACCAGCGTTTTTCGGCCTGTACCGTGCCGATCCGTTGCTGCAGTTCGGCGCGCACCTGATCGCGTACCGTGGCGGAAATGGCCAGGTAGCCGTCGGCCGTGCGGGTGATCCAGTCGAACCATTCACTGAAGACCTGCACCAGCCGCGTGTCGTAGAACTGCGGGTGGGTCAGCGGTATCAAGTCGTAGATGACCGCGACAATACCGACACCCTCGCGCTTGAGCTGTTCGGCGTGGGAGAAAAAGTCCGAGTGCCAGGACGAATCCAGCAGCACCAGTTGGTCTCCGGGCTGATGCTGCAAGGGGGCACAGCGTTTTGGCAGTTGCTGGCGGTTGATCCGCTCGATCAGCCGCAGGGGTACGCCAAATGCCGCGAAAGCGCTCAGCCGATAGCCGACGTACAACAGGCGTCGTGGGGTTTTTGCCTGCAGGCGGCTGTCGAGGCGCTGATGCCATTGCCAGAAACGGTGCGCAAGGCGTTCCAGTCGTTCGCCGAATGTCGCAATGGCGTTGAACAGCGGCGCGTCCAGCGGGGCCAGGCGCGTGACCCGATACAGCCGGCCCCTCAGCGAAATGACCGGCAGGCACTCGACATCACCCACCCGCTCCGGCAATTGCTTGATGACGTTGCGCACCACGCGTTGAATACCGGAGTTGATCTTCGGGTGTTTGAAGACGTGGGTGCACTCGACCAAGAGGCGGGTCATGGCGCACGCTCGGTCAGCGCTGCCTCGGTGTGAGGGGTGATCGTCGTCTTGGCATTGAGCCAGGAACAGCCGACGAAATCTTCCTGGCGGTTGTTGATCACGTGAAACACCAGACCGTAATCGCGCCATTCGAAGTTGCGGTCCAGATGCGAGTCCAGGCGCGACAGGCTCAACGATACCGAATAGTTGCCCTTGCCCAGCCCCATGACGAAGGCGAAGCGGTAAGTGAAGCGTTCGCCGGCGCGCAGATCGGTCAGGGCCTTGTTCAGGCGATGGGTGTTGATGCCATACATCATCTGGCCCAGACGATCCTTGAGGATGAAGCCGAGCACCAGTCGTTCAATGTCGCGCCGAACCTCCACCTGAACTTCCAGTACCACTGGCTGGCCGACCTCGGCAGCGTCGATTGCGCGATCGTGTTCGTCCAGCAGGCGCACACTCAGAATGCCGGCCTCGCCGGTGCCGGACATGGTTTGTACTTCGCCGCCGGCGAGCATTTCCTGACGCACGATCTGCCCTTCGCGTTCGGCCATCAGGGCGTTGTAATAGTCGAGCACCACTTCCGGCTTGTCGTACATGGCCATGTGGCCGTCCTTGAGCAGGATCGCCGAATCGCAGATCGACTGGATGGCCGAGCGGTCGTGGGAGACGATCAGCAGGGTCGTGCCGGCCTTGCGGAAGCTGCGAATGCGTTCGAAGCTCTTGTGCTGAAAGTAGGCGTCGCCCACCGACAGGGCCTCGTCGACGATCAGAATGTCCGGACGCCGCGCGGTGGCGACGCTGAAGGCCAGGCGCATCTGCATGCCGCTGGAGTAGGTGCGCACGGGGTGGTCGATGGCTTCGCCGATTTCTGCGAAGTGTTCGATGTCAGGCATCAGCGCTTCGATTTCGCCAACCTGCAGGCCCAGCAACTGCCCGGCCATGATCGCGTTCTGGCGCCCGGTAAAGTCCGGGTGAAAACCCATGCCCAGCTCCAGCAATGCCGCTACGCGCCCTTCAATCTCGATTTTGCCGCAGGTGGGTTGAGTGGTACCGGTGATCATCTTCAGCAAAGTGCTTTTGCCCGCACCGTTGGCGCCGACGATACCCACGGCCTCGCCGGGGGCAATCTCGAAAGCGACATCCTGCAGCACCCAATGCTCGCGGTGGCGCACCGGGGAAAACGGGATCAGCCATTCCGCCAGACGGCTCCAGCGTGTCGGATACTGTTTATAAGCCTTGCCCAGGCCCGTTACGCGTATAAGTCCCATCAGAGTTCATCCACCATTTCACCGACGCGCTGGCGGAACAACCGCAGGGCGATCAGACACATCACCACCGTGACGATGAACACCGGTAAAAGCGAGTTCCAGACCGGCCATTGCCCATACAGGAACAGGTTCTGATAGCTGCCGATCAGGCTGGTCATCGGGTTGAGTTGCAGCAGCCGCTGGACCCACTCCGGGAGGATGGTGATCGGATACACGATCGGCGTCAGCCAGAACCAGAACTGCAGGCAGATGGCGAAGAGCTGGCCGACATCGCGAAAGAATACATTCAACACGCCGAGGATCATGCCCAGACCAGCGCAGAACAGCATCTGCAGCGCAATCAGGGGAATCAGCGCCAGGAGCGCCATACCGGGCCAACGCCCGCTGATCAATAGAAATCCAAGGAACAGGCCGATGATGATGGCGAAATTGATCGCCGCATTGCACAGCACGATCACCGGCAGGCAGATGCGGGGGAAGCTGATTTTCTTCAGCAGGTTGGCGTTATCCAGAAACATGGTCTGGCTGCGCAGGGTGATTTCCGAAAACATTCCCCAGGCGAGCAGCCCGGCGCAGAGATAGACACTGTAGGCCATGCTGTCATCCACGCCCGGCAGGCGGGCGCGCATGATGTGAGAAAAGATCACGGTGTAGACGATGATCATCGACAGTGGATTGAACACGGGCCACAAGGCGCCGAGCAGCGAATTGCGATAACGCGCTTGAAACTCTCGCTGTACGCTGCCGAGGATGAATCCTCGATAGCTGTAAAGCGAACGGTACAGGGAAAGCAGCATCAAACCGTCCTGCCGTATTGGTCTTCGAAGCGCACGATATCGTCTTCACCCAGGTATTCGCCGCTTTGCACTTCGATGATCACCAGGTCGATCACGCCGGGGTTTTCCAGGCGATGGCGATGGCCGGCGGCAATGAACGTCGATTCGTTCTTGGCCACCAGATGCGTGCCGCTGCCGTTGTTGGTGACCTTGGCCATGCCTTCGACCACCACCCAGTGTTCGTTGCGGTGATGATGCATTTGCAGCGACAGCTTGCCGCCGGGCTTGACCACGATGCGCTTGATCTTGAAGCGCGGGCCTTCTTCGAGCACGGTGTAGGTGCCCCACGGACGGCTGACCGTGCGATGCAGGCGGTAGGCTTCGTGGGATTTTTCCTTGAGCTGCTTGGCGACGCGCCGCACATCCTGGGCGCGATCGGCGTGGGCCACCAGCACGGCGTCGGCGGTGTCGACGATGATCAGGTTATCCACACCCACGGCAGCCACCAGCCGGCCTTCGCTCTGCACGAAGTTGTTGTGACTGTCGATGAACACCGCTTCGCCGCTGGCGCGATTGTTGTCGGCATCGGCCGGTACCAGCGCTGCCACGGCCCCCCACGAACCGATGTCGCTCCAGTCGAAACCGGCGGGCACCACCACGACTTTCTCCGAACGCTCCATCAAGGCGTAATCGATGGAGATGTCGGTGATTTCAGCAAACAGTGTCGGCGACAGTTCCTGTTGCAGACAGCCGACGGTTTCCACCGGGGCGCTGGCCTGCATGCAGGCGCGGGTCTGTTCCAGCAACTCTGGCGCGTGCAATTGCAGTTCGTTGATCAGGGTCGCGGTGGTGAAGCAGAACATGCCCGAGTTCCACAGGAAGTTGCCGCTTTCCAGGTAATGGGTGGCGGTTTGCAGGTCGGGCTTTTCCACGAAACGCTGCACTTTCGCTGCGCCTTTGGCGTCCAGCGGTGCGCCGGTTTCGATGTAGCCGAAGCCGGTTTCCGGGGCGGTCGGCAGCACACCGAAGGTCACCAGATAACCGTCCTTCGCCAGGTTGACCGCGTGTTCGACGGCACTCTTGAGTGCGTCCTGGTTGACGATCAAATGGTCGGCGGGCATCACCACCATGATTGCGTTGTCGCCGTGCAGCGCCTGCAGCGACAGGGCGGCGGCGGCAATTGCCGGGGCGGTGTTGCGCCCGGTCGGCTCCAGCAGGAAGTGCCCGCGATGGCGCGACACGTGGGCGGCGCAATAGTGATCCTTGCTCTGGAAGTAGTACTCGCGGTTGGTCACCGTGACGATGTCGCCCCAGCCGTCGAGCAATGCTGCCGCCCGCTGGTATGTCTTGCCGAGCAGCGACTGCCCGTCGGGCAGGGTCATGAACGGTTTGGGATGGCCCTCGCGGGACACCGGCCACAGACGCGTACCGGCACCGCCGGACAGAATCACGGGAATGAGCATGACCTACTCCTTGGCGACGCGTTTCATATCCGCATCCATCATCATGCGGATCAGGGTGTCGAGGTCGGTTTTCGGTTTCCAGCCCAGCACACGCTGCGCCTTGGCCGGGTTGCCGAGCAGCACTTCGACTTCGGCCGGGCGGAAGAACGCCGGGTCGATCTTCACGTAGTCGCGGTAGTTGAGGCCAACGTGATCGAAGGCGATGCGGCACATCTCGCGCACGGTGGTGGTGACACCGGTGGCGACCACGAAATCGTCAGGCTTGTCCTGTTGCAGCATCAGCCACATGGCTTCGACGTAGTCGCCGGCAAAGCCCCAGTCGCGCTTGGCGTCGATGTTGCCCAGGGCCAGTTCCTGCTGCTTGCCCTGTTTGATGCGGGCGGCGGCGTCGGTGACCTTGCGGGTAACGAATTCGATGCCGCGCAGCGGCGATTCATGGTTGAACAGGATGCCGCTGCTGGCGTGCAGGTCGAAGCTTTCACGGTAGTTGACGGTGATCCAGTGACCGTAGAGTTTGGCCACGCCGTAGGGGCTGCGCGGGTAGAACGGGGTGTTCTCGTCCTGTTGCTCGGCCTGGATCAGACCGAACATTTCGCTGGTGGAGGCCTGATAGAAACGCGTGTGCGGGCTGAACTGGCGGATCGCTTCGAGCAAGTGGGTGACGCCCAGGCCATCGACGATGCCGGTGGTCACCGGCTGATTCCAGGAAGCGGCAACGAAGCTTTGTGCAGCGAGGTTGTAGACCTCGTCAGGCGCCGACTGAATGACTGCACGTTGTACCGAGCAGGCATCGGCCATGTCACCGTCCAGGTAGACGATGTCACCTTCGACGCCCATCTCGCGCAAGCGCCAGCGCGAATCGCTGCTACGGCGTGCTACCAGGCCGTGAACCTTGTAACCCTTGTCGAGCAGCAACCTGGCCAGATATGCGCCGTCCTGGCCGGTGATCCCCGTGATCAGTGCACTTTTCATTGTTGTTTTACTCGCTGCCCCCAGTCGGACAGGATCGCCCGCAGGGATTGTTGTGTGGTGATTGCCGGTGCCCAGCCCGTGGTCTGGACCAGCTTTGCGTGACTGCCGCAAACGCGACGCTGATCGGCGCGCCGCATGCGTGCCGGATCCTGCACCAGTTGCACTTCGACCTGCGCCAGATCGCCCAACTGCTCGATCAGACTGCGGATGCTTTGTTCGCGGCCCGAGCAGATGTTGTAGACCTGCCCGGGGGTGCCTTTTTCCAGAAGGGCGAAATAAGCCGCGATCACATCGCCGACATCGAGGAAGTCGCGCGTGACGTCAATGTCGCCGACTTCCAGTCGTGCTGCCTGCAAGCCTTGCTTGATGCGGTTGATCTGGCGTGCGGCGCTGGCGATGACGAAGCTGTCTTTCTGTCCGGCGCCGATATGGTTGAACGGCCGCGCCACCAGCACCGGCCAGCCCTCACTCAGGCCCCATTGCAGGCTGAGAAACTCGGCCGAGAGCTTGCTCACCGCATAGGGGTTGCGCGGGCAGGGCGGTTGCAGTTCGGTGATGGGCAGGGCGCGCTCGTCGACTTGCCCATAGACGTCGCCGGAGCTGACATACAGGAAGGTCCCCCGAAATCCGCGGGCCTTGAGGGCCTGCAACAGATTGAGGGTACCCAGCAGATTGATCTCGAGCGTACGGGCCGGGTCACGGAAGGCTTCGGGAACGAAGGTCTGACCAGCGAGGTGAATCACCGCGTCGGGCAATTGTGGCCACAGGTCGACGAGGCTCGCCGCTGACGTGAGATCGTAGGGTGCGGTGGCAGGCAGCAGTTCCCACGTCGAGTCAGGCTGGGCCAGACGCGACTGGATATGTTGTCCCACGAACCCACTGAGGCCCGTGACGAACAGACGCTTTTTCAAACAGCGACCCCTTGGTCTTTAACATTCGCCACTTTCCCACAGGCTTTGAGGGGAAGTCTGTCAGGCCGCATGAAAAAGGCCGACAGGATGACAGGCGAAGTCGTTGTTGTAGTTGTTTGTTACCAATCTGTGCCAAATGCTTGGCAATTTCAACAGTGCAAACCGTGACTGGTCAGTTCTCGTCAGAGTAGACGGATTTATTCTCGCCGGGCGGTTCACGAATCCGCGACGGATGTGTTTAGAATGCCCCTCGTCGCGTTCAACAGGGGTTGTTCAGCCCCAGTCAGACCGACCACTAAAAACAAGAACAAAGACGGGCTGGAAGATGCAGGACGAGTGTCGGCATGCCGACCACGATTCAGCGCTTCGCCGTCATGGATTGAAGCAGCCGGGATGGCGGCTTCATCGTGGGATGCCATGAACTTCATTCTTTACTCGGACGTCAACGACCGTTCCATCAGCCAGAGTCTCGGGCGTCCCGAATACAGTTACTACTTCGTGCTCAAGGCTTATCGCCCAGTGCTGGAAAGCCTTGGGCGGGTGCATGTGGTGTCCGCCATCACCGAGGTTGATCCGCTCTTTCGCCAATTGCGCGAGGTGGGCGAAGACAGCCTGTTTCTCTCTTTCACCCCGCCGCAAAATACGCCGACCGATCTTGAGTGTCCGACCCTGTGTGTGGTTGCCTGGGAGTTCGATTCGATCCCGGACGAGATCTGGGACAACGATCCGCGCCACGACTGGACGCAGATGCTGGCCCGACAAGGGCGGGTGATTACTCTGTCCAGCCATACTGCCCGGGCGATTCGCCGGGCGCTGGGCGAGGGCTTTCCGGTACTGGTGTTGCCGACACCGTTGTGGGAGAACTTTGCGGCGATTCGTCAGCAGCAAGTTCCGGCGCCGGTCAATCCAGGCACGCCGCTGGCGATCAAGGGCTGCATTTTCGACAGCCGTACGCTGGCGCTCTCAGCCGATGACCTGCTGCCCAAACCACTGACCGCCGAGCAACTGGCCGCGATCGAGGCACAGCGACCTCCTCCGCTGACCTTCAAACGGCGCCTGGTCATCGCCCGGCACTACCTGCGCCAGTGGCGCCTGGATGCAGGCCGCGAACAGCTACAGCCGCGGGTGAAGTTTCTGCATCACTGGTATTGGGAGGGACTGCGTGATCTTTTCTCACGCAGGGCGCATGCCTGGCTGGAGCGACAGCTGCCGAGTATCGCCGGTCCACAGGCGGTGGCAGTGGCCGAACCGCCGCCGCTGGATCTGCCGGACACCACGTCGGTGGTCGACACCACGGTCGACGGTGTGGTCTACGTCACCGTGTTCAACCCCAAAGATGGCCGCAAGAACTGGCATCAACTGATCACCGCGTTTTGCTGGGCGTTTCGGGAAACGGCCGATGCGACGCTGGTATTGAAAATCACCCAGAACGACCTGGCGTCTTACTACAGCGAATTAATGACCCTGTTGGCGCAGCTCTCACCCTTTGCCTGCAGGGTGGTGGTGTTGCACGGTTATCTGGATGACGCCCAGTACACCCGGCTTTACGCTGCTGCCAGTTACTACGTCAACGCCTCGCGCTGTGAGGGCCTCTGTCTGCCGTTGATGGAGTTCATGTCCAGTGGCAAACCGGTAATCGCCCCGGATCACACGGCCATGGAAGACTACATCGACGACAGCGTCGCCTTCGTGATCAAGTCCAGCGAAGAACCCGCCATCTGGCCGCAGGACTCGCGGCTGATTTACCGCACCCTGCGCCACCGCCCGGATTGGGCTTCGCTGAAACAAGCCTACGAGGACAGCTACCGCATGGCCAAAGACCAGCCGGAGCGGTACCGGCAGATGTCGGCGGCAGCGGTCGAGCGCATGCATGACTACTGCGCTTTTGCCCCCGTGCAAATGCGCATGGCGGAATTTTTCGGGCTTGCACCGCATCCCGCCAATGCTGCGTCAGTGACGGAAAACGCCTCATGCTGATCATCATTCATTCGGAAACCAACCAGCACACCATTGCACAGAATCTGGGGCGCTCGGAGTACAGCTATTACTTCGTGCTCAAGGAATATCGCCCGGTACTCGAGCGTCTCGGACGCGTGGTGGAAGTGGCCGATCCGCTGACCGAAGTCGACGCGCTTTACGAGGAATGCCGCGCCAGTGGCGAGCCGTGCGTCTTCCTGTCGTTCTCGCCGCCCCATCGCACGCCGGTACACCTGATGTGTCCGACTTTGCCGGTGTTTGCGTGGGAGTTCAGCACCATCCCCAATGAGCCGTTTGCCGGTGAGCCGCGCAACGACTGGCGCACGGTGCTGCAGGCTTGCGGAGCGGCGATCACCCATTCCAGCTACACCGTTAACGCGGTGCGCGAGGCAATGGACAGCGATTACCCGATCGTCGCGGTGCCTGCGCCGGTATGGGATCGCTTTGCCGCCCGCGGTGCGCCGTTGCAGGGCCAGCCACCGAATGGATCGGTACGGTTGAAGATCAAGGGATTGGTGGCCGACAGTCGCAAACTTGACTTGAACGCATTCGCCCCCCGGCCTTTGCGCACGGGCAAGGGACTCGATTTCCATGCGCCGGTCAGGGAGCAAGAGTTGCTGCTCGACGGCGTGGTCTACACCTCAGTGTTCAATCCCGGCGATGGGCGCAAGAACTGGGAGGACATGCTCAGTGCATTCTGCGTGACGTTCCGCGAGGTCGAGGACGCAACGCTCGTGCTGAAACTGACGCACCACGATGCCGAAGAAGCGCTGAGCGACATCCTCCACCACCTGTACAAGAATCAGTCCTACCGCTGCCGGATCGTGCTGATCTACGGCTACCTCGCGGACGCCGATTATGAGCGTCTGGTGCAGGCGACCCGCTATGTGGTCAACACGTCCTATGGCGAGGGCCAGTGCCTGCCGTTGATGGAATTCATGTCCTGCGGCAAACCGGCGGTGGCGCCGCGTACGACGGCAATGATCGATTACCTGAGTGCCGACAACGCCTTTCTGATCGACTCCACCGACGAACTCACGGCCTGGCCGCATGACCCGCGCAAGGCCTTCCGCACCCTGCGTTATGTGACCAACTGGACGTCGTTGTGCACGGCCTATCGCGCCAGCTATGCGGTCGCCAAAGACGATCCGCAACGTTATGCACAGATGGCCGCTCAGGCGGTGAGCAGCCTGCAGGATTTCTGCAGTCAGGCAGTGGCCGAGCAGCGGTTGCAGGTGTTTCTGGGGCAGTTGTTCGAACGCCGGGTTGCCGCAGACCCCGAGATGCGCGGGGCATGAACAGCAAACGGATCATGGACATCGAGGTACTGCGCGCGATCGCGGTGCTCGGTGTGCTGTTTCATCACCTGCAGGGCAGCCTGTTCACCGACACCGTGCCGCTGCTGCAAACAGTCCACCATTGGGCGCAGTCCTGGTGGGGCGTTGACCTGTTTTTTGCGATCTCCGGATTTGTCATCGCCCGCAGCCTGATCCCCGCTCTGCAAGGCTGCACGAGCCGTCGACAGTGCTGGGAGCAGACACGCAATTTCTGGCTGCGCCGGGCCTTTCGTTTGTTGCCCTCGGCCTGGCTGTGGCTGGCGCTGATGTTGCTGGCCTGTGTCTTGCTCAATCGCTCAGGTGCGTTCGGCACGCTGCACGCCAACCTGCAGGCGACACTGGCCGGGGTGTTGCAGTACGCCAATTTCCGTTTTGCCGACAGTTTCTTTCAGTACGAATACGGCAGCAGTTTCGTCTACTGGAGCCTGGCACTGGAGGAGCAGTTCTACTTGCTGTTCCCGCTGCTGATTGTCGTGTGTCGCCGACATCTGGGCTGGGTATTGCTGGCGCTGGTCGCGGTGCAACTGTTCACGTTGCGCACCCCCTTGCTGATGGTGGTGCGCACCGATGCCCTGGCCCTCGGCGTATTGCTGGCGATGTGGAGCGCGCAGCCGGGTTATTCCCGTTGGGAACCGAGGTTCCTGCGACGGCCGTGGGCCGGAGTTTCGGTACTGACTGTGCTGGCGTTGCTGCTGAGCTACATGGCCACCGACCGCTTCACGTTCGCCTCTTACCGCATCGGCTCGATCGCCGTGCTCAGCGCGCTGCTGGTGTGGATTGCCTCGTACAACCGCGATTACCTGCTGCCGCGCGGAAGGTTGCAACGGCTGATGGCGTGGATCGGCAGCCGCTCCTACGGCATCTACCTGATCCATATTCCGGCCTATCTGCTGGTCCGTGAATTGATCTTCCGCTTGCAGGACGCGGGGCTGCCCAGTCCGGCCGGGCACCCGATTCTCACGGTGCTGATCGCCGGCGGTCTGATCGCGCTGCTCAGCGAATTGAATTACCGATTCATCGAAATGCCGATGCGCAATCGCGGCGCCGCGCTGGTGCGCCGCCTCGGTACGTCGCGAACCGCCGTCCCATCCTCTGGAGCTACCTCATGCTGAGCCTTTTGAAGAAACTCACGGCAACGTCTCCCGCACCGGTTGCTGTGCCATCTGCCGCCGACAAGGTTGATCCGTACATGCTCGGCCTGTACGACGCAAAGCTCAGTGGCTGGTTCAATCAAGAGACCGACGAGCTGTTCACAGGCTTTCGGGTGAGCGCCGATGACACGTTGCTCGATGTCGGCTGTGGCGACGGCGGTAATGTGCATTTCTGCGGCATGCGCGGGGCGAAGATCATCATTGCCGACATCGACGCGGCCAAGGTCGAGGCCACCCGCCAGCGTCTGAGCGATACCCCGGCACGCAGCGTCGAATGCCACGTGACCGACTGCAACCCGCTGCCGATTGCCGATGCCACCGCCACCCGCGTGGTCTCCACCGAAGTCATCGAGCATGTCGACGATCCGGCGCAATTTCTCGCCGAACTGGTACGTGTCGGCAAGCCGGGAGCGCTGTACCTGCTGAGCGTGCCGCATCCCAGCTCGGAAGATTTGCAGAAAGACATTGCCTCGCCGGATTATTTCCAGAAACCCAACCACATTCGCATCATCAGTGAAGAGCAGTTCAAGGCGATGGTCAGTGACGCCGGGCTGGAGATCATCAGCCACAGTCAGTACGGCTTTTACTGGTCGATGTGGATGCTGTTGTTCTGGGAAGCCAAGGTCGAATTCAGTAACCCCGATCACCCGTTGCTCGAGCATTGGGCCAATACCTGGCAAGCGGTGCTCGATTCGCCCCGTGGTGCACAGATCAAGCAGGCGCTGGACGCCGTGGTGGCGAAGAGTCAGGTGATCATTGCCCGCAAGCCTTGAGTGCTTTTGTGTACCCTTGCAGCCTGATGTCTCAGGGATCTGCAAGGTATGCGCGTTATCGTCGGGTTGTCGGCCATGCTGGCGGTGTTGTTGCTCTGTGCTTGTGAGCGACAGGACGCAGCGCCACTCGATCAGCAACTCTACGTCTGGCAACGGCAATGGACGTCCGCCCATGAGCTCGCGCTGAAAGACAGCCGTAGCGACTTTTCGACCTTGCGCGTGCTGGCCTTGCAGGCATTCCCCAGTGACGGCTGGCATCGGGCGCGGATCGATGCGCCGTTGCTCAAGCACGATGGCCGGCCTCTGATCGCGGTGATTCGTCTCGACGGTCAGCTCAAAAGTCTGGATCAGTCGCAGGTCACGGCGCAGATTCTTCAGGTTGTCGCCGACTGGCAGGCGCAGGGGCTGACCCTGAGTGGCGTCGAGATCGATCATGACGCGGGTAATGCGCGTCTGCCGGAATACACCGAGTTCCTGACACATCTGCATTCCGCGTTGCCCGCATCGTTGCCGCTGAGCATCACCGCGCTGCCGGCGTGGCTCGGCAGTTCACAACTGCCGGCGTTGTTGGCCACAGTCGACAGCAGCGTGCTGCAGGTGCACGCCGTCAGCGATCCGCGACGCGGCTTGTTCGACCCCAAGCAGGCTCGGCGCTGGGCCAGCGCCTGGGGCAAAATCAGCAGCAAACCGTTCTATCTGGCGTTGCCGGCCTATGTCGTGGCGCTGCTGCCGGATGCCGACGGTGCCCCGGTGGTGGAAAGCGAAGTACCGATCGAACGTGAAGGGCAACGCCGGGAACTGCTCGCCGATCCGTTGCAACTGAGCCGACTTGCAAAAGCGCTGCGCGAGGACCCGCCGGAACATCTGGCCGGGCTGATCTGGTTTCGCCTGCCGCTGGCCAATGATCGCCGCGCCTGGAGCCTGACCACGTTGCGCGCCGTGGCCCGCGGCGATGCGTTGAGCAGCCGGCTCGGTCTGGCGTTCAGCGACCACGATGGCCTGCAGGACATCGCCCTGCGCAATGTCGGAAACCTCGACAGTGCCTGGCCCGCACGGATCATCGTCAAGGCCAGCGCTTGCGAGGGCGCCGATGCGCTTGCCGGTTATTCGTTGCAACAGAGCGCGGATCTGCTTACCTTCACCCGCCTGCGCGACGGTCGTTTGCCGGCGGGTGGACAACGCGCCATCGGTTGGGCGCGCTGTGCATTTATTGATCAAGGAGGTTCGCATGTTGACCCGTAACTGGCCCCGCCATCTGCTCTGCCTGAGCCTCAGCCTGCCGCTGGGTTCGGCGTTGGCCTGCGGCCCGGACTTCCCGATGCGCCTGCTCGACAATCGCGGGCAAACCCTGGCCGATTTGCCGGAGGGCAACTTCAACTTCGAGATCAGCCGCCTCGGCAAGACCATTGCCGGGCTGAAGAACGTCACCGCTGCGACGCACAATCCCGACGACCTGTACGGCGACGCAAGCGAGCCTGCTGCGCTGCGCGAAAAAGCCGAGCAGGTCGGTCTGAGCGCCGAACAACAGGCGCTGGTCAAGCAACTGCGTGGCCTGACCGATGCGCGTCAGGTCGAGGCGCAGGGCGCCAGCCTGCCAGCGGAAATCCGTTTGTACGTGGCCGGCGCGGTGGCGTTTGCCACTGGCGATCATCCGCTGGCGATCGAATACTTCAACAAAGTGCTGGCACTGCCGGCCGATCAGCGCCCGCTGCGCAGCACCTGGGCGGCGTATTCCCTGGGCCGTGCCTGGTTTGCCACGAGTGCCGAGGCGGGCGATGTCATCGAAGTGCTGGAGGACGCACGTGCGGCCTTCCGTCAGGCTCGACAACTGAGCATCGATGGCTTCAGTGATCCGCTGGAACTCGGTGTGGCCAGCCTCGGTGAAGAGGCGCGGGTGCTGCGCAACGCTGGTGACTGGAACGGCGCCATCGAACTGTATGAAGCGCAGAACCTGCACGGTTCGGCCGTGGGTTACACCTCGCTGAAACAACTGATGAATGAGCTGGCCGAACTGCCCGAGCCGCAACTGGCGAAGCTGCTGGAGCGCAAGGCGGTGCAGCAACTGGTTACCGCTTCGTTGATCAGCCGCATGGGCTGGTCATTCGACGAACAACCGCCGAACGAGAAGAAACTGATCAAGCTGCTGCAGGACAGCACCCGTGGCAGCCTGGAAAACGCCGATCGACTGGCGGCGATGAATTATCAACAGGGTGATTACGCCAGCGCCAAAGCCTTCCTTGAAAACGCCGGTGACGGCGGATTGGCGTGGTGGTTGCGGGCCAAGCTGGCGGTGCGTGACGGTGATAAAAATGCCGCGGCTGCCGCCTATGCCAAAGCCGCGCAGGCGTTCCCGCAGAGCGAAGATTGGGGCTACCGGCGCACCCCTGACTGGGACTTCGAAACCGTCCAGCCGAAATGCCGGGTCGAGGGCGAAAGTGCGATTCTCGCGCTGCAACGTGGCGAATACCTGCAAGCGTTCGTGCAGTTGTATCGCAGCAACAGCATCTACTGGTTCGACGCGGCGACGGTGGCCGAGCGCGTGCTGACGGTCGATGAGCTCAAGCGCTATGTCGATGACAACGTACCGGCGCCGCCGGCATTGACCCAGCAGCAGCGCGACAACTACGTGCCGCTGCCGGTCGCCGCCAGCCTGCGCAATCTGCTGGGACGGCGCTTGCTGCGTGAAGGGCATTACGAGGAAGCGGTCGGCTATTTCGACAATCCCGATCTGCAGCACAAGGCCCGTCTGTACGGCGAGCAACGGATGAAGGCTGACGCTGCGTGGTGGCCGACCAAACGCGCCAGCGCCTTGTACAACGCGGCGTGGACCGCGCGTGAATGGGGCATGGACATTCTCGGTTACGAGATGGCGCCGGACTACGCCACGTTTGGCGGCAACTACAGCCTGGAAAACACCGAGCTGAAAGTCGGGCCGCTGGTGGCCGAGGCTGAAGTCCAGCGCCAGAAGGCCAGTGAAGCGCAGCCGGATGAGCGTTATCACTACCGTTTTGTCGCCACCGCGCTGGCCAGCCGGGCCGCCGATAATTTGCCGCACACCAGTCAGGCGTTTGCGGCGGTGTTGTGTAACGCTGCGGGTTTCAACAGCAGCCTGGAAGAGCAGAGCGCGCTGTATCGACGCTACGTCAATGAAGGCCCGTACGTGCCGTGGGCGGTGGACTTCGGTAATCAGTGCCCCTATCCGGATTTCGAAAACGCCGACAAGCGTTACGTCACCCAGGTGACCGATGCCGCGCGCATGGCTCTGCGGCCTTACAAATGGCCGGTACAGATCGGCGCGATCGTACTGGCGGTCGGCGTTGCATTGGCGCTGATCAGCCGGCGCCAACGCAAGTCCCGCAAACCCTAGGCCTGCTGGATAAACGTCAGGCGCACGGCGAAGCCGATCAATAGGCTGCCGAACAGCCATTGCTGAACGCGTTGGGCGGTTGGACTGTGTTGCAGCCAACGGCCCAGCGCCGCGCCGGTCAGGGCATAGGCACTGTCGAACAGCAGCCCGATGCCCACCAGCAACCCGCCGAGGGTGGCAAACTGGGTCAGCACCGCTGCGCCGTCATTGACGATGAATTGCGGCAACAGCACCGAGCAGAACAGCAAGGCCTTGGGGTTGAGCAGATTGGTCAGCAGGCCACGGCGAATCGCCTCGCGCCATTGTCCTTGGGTGTCAGTCACGGCAGCCGTATTCAGGTTCGGCAGCAAGCTGCTGCGCAAGCATTGAATGCCGATCCACAGCAAGTACGCCGCACCAGCCAGGCGCACCAGATCAAACGTCCACGGCGCCGCCTTGAACAGCGCCGCCAGACCCAATGCCGCCAATGCCACGTGACAGCCTCGGGCGATCGCCAGGCCACCGGCGGTTGCCAGCGCCGCACCGCGACCCTGGCGAGCACCGGTTTGCAGCAACAGAATCATGTCCGGGCCGGGCAACAGGAAGACCACCGCCAATGCCAGAAAAAACAGCCAGAAACTCGTCATGTCGCAGCCCTTTCGTTATCGATTCGGTGAGCAAAGTCTATGGCGCAAGGGCGGGGCAGGTGCTTGCGAAGTCAGCTTCAAAAACCCTTGGGATTGGCATAACCTGCTGTCTTTTTGTGCCTTGACCCGCAGGATCTGCCAAACATGAAACTCGACGCTTTTGATCGCAAGATTCTCGCTGCCTTGCAGCGCAACGGACGGCTGAGCAATGTCGAGCTGGCGGACGAGATCGGCCTGTCGGCGTCACCTTGCTTGCGCCGGGTGCGGATGCTGGAGGAGGCCGGGGTGATTCGTGGCTACCAGGCCAACCTCGATCGCGATGAAGTGGGACTGGGGCTGACGGTGTTTGTCGGGGTCAAGGTCGAGCGCCACAACGATGAGCAGGCCGAAGCCTTTTACGCGGCAGTCACCGCCCTGCCGGAGGTGATCTCGGCGTTTCTGGTGTCGGGCGAATCGGACTTTCTGTTGCAGGTGGTGGTGCCGGACCTGCGCGCATACGACCGCTTTCTCAGCGGCTGCCTGCTGAAGCTGCCGGGGGTGAGTGACATTCGCAGCAACTTTGCGATTCACACGGTGAAGACGCCGGGGGCGTTGCCGTTGGGGCATCTTCCGCTGTAGAGCGGGTTGCTCCCACATTCGACCGCAATCCTCCAGCAGGAACACGGTCAACTGTGGGAGCTGGCTTGCCACCGATAGCGGTGTGTCAGCGACCGCAACGGTTAAAGGACTGACGCCATCGCTGGCAAGCCAGCTCCCACAGGGTTTGGGTGACCACCTACATCTGCGTCGCCATCCCCTCGACATTCATCGCCGCCTGACGCAGCGCCTCGGAGCGGGTCGGGTGCGGATGGCAAGTCAGCGCGATATCTTCGGCAGACGCACTGAACTCCATGGCCACGCAGTATTCACCGATCATTTCACTGACGCTCGGGCCGACCAGGTGCACGCCGAGGATCTCGTCCGTGCGTTCGTCGGCGAGGACTTTGGCGAAGCCTTCGGTCTCATGGTTGATCTTGGCCCGGCTGTTGGCGGTGAACGGGAATTTACCGACTTTATAGGTGCGCCCTTCAGCCTTGAGCTGCTCCTCGGTCTTGCCGACGCTGGCCAGCTCGGGCCGGGTGTAGATGACGTTGGGAATCAAGTCGTAATTGACCTCGCCGGCCTTGCCGACGATTTGTTCCACGCAGGCCATCGCTTCGTCTTCGGCCTTGTGCGCGAGCATCGGGCCGGATGTCACGTCACCGATTACCCATACGCCGGTTGCCTCGGTACGGTGCTGGCGGTTGGCGAGCATGCCGCGTTTGTCGGTGCTCAGGCCGACGTTCTCCAGGCCCAGGCCTTTGGTGTACGGGCGCCGGCCGATCGCGACCAGCACGTAGTCGGCTTCCAGTAACTCGGCGCTGCCACCGGCGGCGGGTTCGACGCTGAGCTGCACACCGTTGACCGAGGGGGTGGCGCTGGTGACCTTCGAGCTCAATTTGAAGCTGATGCCTTGCTTGCTCAGCGCACGCTGCAGGGTTTTGCCGGCCTCGCCATCAACACCCGGGCAGATGCGGTCGAGGTATTCGACCACGGTCACCTGGGCGCCGAGACGCCGCCAGACCGAGCCCAGTTCCAGGCCGATCACCCCCGCGCCGATCACCACCAGATGCTTGGGCACTTCACCCAGCGACAGCGCGCCGGTGGAGTCGAGGATGCGTTGATTGTCGATCTCGACGCCGGGCAGGGGCGTGGGTTCGGAGCCGGTAGCGATGATGATGTCCTTGGCGCTCAGCTCGGTTTTGTTGCCTTGATCGTCGGTCACAGTGACTTTGCCCGGGCCGTCGATGTGACCCCAGCCTTTGATCCAGTCGACCTTGTTTTTGCGAAACAGAAACTCGATGCCTTTGGTCAGGCCGCTCACGCTTTCGTCTTTCTGTTTCATCATTTGCGCGAGGTTGAGCGTGGGTTTGACCTCGATGCCGAGGTTGGCGAATTCCGCACCCATGGCCGCGTCGTACAGCTCCGAAGCATGCAGCAAGGCCTTCGACGGCATGCAACCGACGTTCAGGCAAGTGCCGCCGAGGGTGGCGCGGCCTTCCACGCAGGCTGCCTTCAGGCCAAGCTGGCCGGCGCGGATCGCCGCGTTATAACCACCGGGGCCGCCGCCCAGAATGACCACGTCGTAGTTGCTCATGCTGTTGCTCCTCGTTGGGGATGCGGATCGCTAAAAGTAGTCGGTCGATAAAATTACGAACGTAATATGTGCGTTTCCGGACATTTCGGTCAAGGCTTCAGGCAAGCGACAGGTTGCGCATCTTTAGATAAGCGAATTTGTGTACGAATATTTCACGATTTTCGTTATATCGTAACGATAAGACCGGTGAATCAATGGCTTTGGGGTGATATGCAAGTCGATCTGGATGTCGATGGCACGCAAGTGACCGGGTTGCCGCGCTTTCAACAAGCGTCCACGCAGGGGCGACGTTTGCGTCGTCTGGCCATCGGTCTCGGCGGATTGGCCGGGGCAGGGTGGCTGCTGGCGCTGTTTGTCGAACTGTTTGCCGCGCAATCGATATGGCCGGCCTTGTTGGTGAATTTGGGCGCGGCTTTGCTGGTGTTGGTCGCCGGCTTGCAGTCGGCGTGGTGGGTGACGCAATGGCGTGCAGGGGTGATTGACCCGCCGGTATCGGTGGCGCTGACCGAGGAGCTGGAGCCAGTAGCGCCGGATGGCTGGTACGAACGGCTGCTGGAGCGGTTGAGTCAGTGCGGCCTGCACCTGCTCGGTCAGATTGGCGCGGCCACGTTGTGGCTGGGCGGCTGGTCAGTACTGGTGGTGCTCGCCGTCGGGCAGGTGTGGAATCTGGCATTGCCTGCCGCTGCGGTCGGGTTGTCGGCCACGGTGGGCGCGGCGCTGATGTTG
Source organism: Pseudomonas sp. PS01299 (assembly GCF_029960145.1). NCBI lineage: Bacteria > Pseudomonadati > Pseudomonadota > Gammaproteobacteria > Pseudomonadales > Pseudomonadaceae > Pseudomonas > Pseudomonas sp. PS01299. The sequence continues at coordinate 21,222 of NZ_JASCPO010000011.1, forward strand.
CTGTTGGGTTTCGGCTTGCTGGTGCTGGAGCGGCAACTGGCTCAGGAGAGTCCAGCGCAATGGCCGGAAGCCGGGTCTCTCGCGCAACTGGCGCGGGTGGCGATCATCAGCCTGGTGCTGGGCGCGTTGTGCCTGCTGTTCGCCAGCGAGGCTTCGGTGTGGCCAGTACGGCTTGCGGTGTTGATCGGGATCTTGCCGGGATTCGTCGCGATCGAGTTGCTATTGCGCGCAGTCCTGTCGATATTCAGTCCTCGTCGTGAACAGCTCGAACCGACCCTGCTGGCACGCAGTTTTGTCGCTGACATGCTGCGCTGGCCGCCGCAGCCGCTGCTGGCCTTGCAGCACGAATTGCACAATCGTTTCGGCATCGATCTGCGCCAGATCTGGGCGTTCAGTTACATGCGCCGCGCCTTTCTGCCGGTGCTGGCGCTGGTCGCTGCGGTCGGCTGGTTACTGACCGGTATCCACGAAATCCCGCTGCAAGGGCGCGGTATCTACGAGCGTTTCGGCAAACCGGTGCAGGTGTTCGGCCCCGGATTGCACGCTGGGTTGCCGTGGCCGTTGGGCCGCGTATTGAGCGTCGAGAACGGCGTGGTGCACGAATTGGCAACCAGCGTCGGCGATGCGCTCGCGCCGACCCAGGCCGAGCCAGCCGAAGACCCGGCGCCGATGACCGCCAACCGCTTGTGGGATGCCAGCCACGTCAACGACAAATCCCAGGTGATCGCCAGCAGCCGTGGCGATCAGCAGAGCTTTCAAATCGTCAACATGGACGTGCGCTTCGTTTATCGCATTGGTCTGCGTGATCAGGATGCCTTGGCCGCCACTTACAACAACGCTGATGTGCCGACGCTGATCCGCAGCACCGCGAGCCGGATTCTGGTGCACGATTTTGCCTCGCGCACCCTCGACGGTCTACTCGGTGCTGACCGGGTAGGGCTGGGCGAAGAAATCGGCCGCGCAGTGCAAGGTGATCTACAGAAACTCGACAGCGGTGTTGAGATTCTCGCCACCGTGGTCGAAGCAATTCATCCACCCGCCGGCGCCGCCAATGCTTATCACGGCGTGCAAGCCGCGCAGATCGGCGCGCAGGCGTTGATCTCCCGTGAGCGCGGTGCTGCGGCAGAAGCCAGTAATCAGGCGCAGTTGCAAGCCAGTCTCGCTCGCGATCAGGCCAGTGCCAGCGCCCGTGAAATCAATGCGGCGGCGCAGGCGGCAGACCTGAAGTTCAGCGCTGAGCAGAAAGCCTATGCCAGCGCTGGCCAGGCATTCGTGCTCGAGCAATATCTGAGTCAGCTCAGCCTCGGCTTGAGCAAGGCCAAACTATTGGTACTCGACCACCGTTTAGGCGGCAGCAGCAATGCGCCGACCATCGATCTGCGTACGTTTACGCTGCCGGCTGATCCCACGCCTGCACGCACCACCGCTCAACCAGGAGTTGCCCCTTGAGCCAGTCGCACACTCACGATTCCCATGACCACAGCGGCCACGATCATGGCCACGCCGGGCATCACCATCATCATGGGCCTCATCACCATCACCACGGTGCGCCGGAAGAGGCGGGGCCATTCCCCTGGCGGCGCATGGGCTGGGCGTTGTTGCTGGTGGGGTTTGCCATCGCGGCGGCAAGCCTGGTCCAGGTGCGCTCGGGCGAGGCCACCGTCATCACCCGTTTCGGTAATCCGTCGCGGGTGCTGCTTGAGCCGGGTTTGAGCTGGCGCTGGCCGGCGCCGTTCGAAGCGGCGATCCCGGTGGATCTGCGCCTGCGTACCACCTCGAGTGGTTTGCAGGATGTCGGCACCCGCGACGGTTTGCGCATCATCGTTCAGGCCTACGTGGCGTGGCAGGTGCAGGGCGACCCGGACAATGTGCAGCGTTTCATGCGCGCGGTGCAGAACCAGCCGGACGAAGCGGCGCGGCAGATTCGCACCTTTGTCGGTTCGGCGCTGGAAACCACCGCCAGCAGTTTCGACCTGGCGGATCTGGTGAATACCGATGCCAGCAAAGTGCGTATCGCCGATTTCGAAGCGCAACTGCGTCAGCAGATCGACCAGCAGTTGCTGGCCACCTACGGCGTGCGTGTGGTTCAGGTGGGCATCGAACGCCTGACCTTGCCTTCGGTCACGCTCACGGCCACGGTCGATCGGATGCGCGCCGAGCGTGAAACAATTGCCACCGAACGCACCGCCATCGGCAAGCGAGAAGCCGCGCAGATCCGTTCTGCGGCCGAGCGCGATGCGCGAATTGTCCAGGCCGATGCCACGGTGAAGGCCGCAGAAATCGAAGCACAGTCGCGGGTCGAAGCCGCGCAAATCTACGGCCGTGCCTATGCTGGCTCGCCGCAGCTGTACAACCTGCTGCGTTCGCTGGACACCCTGGGCACTATCGTCACGCCGGACACCAAGCTGATCCTGCGTACCGACGCCGCGCCATTCCGCGTGCTGGTGGACGGCCCGCCGAATGTTGAAAATAAATTCGGATCGCAGCCATGAGTGATGAAGTTCCACGTGGAACACATTCGTTGAGCAGTCCGTGGATTCAGGCCGGACGCCTGGCGTTTTTCGCCTTATATGCGGTGACGGTATTGGCTGCGTTGGCGTGGGCGTTTTCCAATGTGCGGCAGATTGATCCGCAAAATCGCGCGGTGGTCTTGCACTTTGGCGCACTGCAACGCGTCCAGAATGCCGGGCTGTTGCTGGCCTGGCCGCAGCCGTTCGAGCAGGTGGTTTTGCTGCCGGCGGCGGATCGGGTCATCGAGCGCCGAGTGGAAAACCTGCTGCGCAGCAGTGAGGCGATCAAGGCTGATCGTGTAGCAACCTTCGCCACGCCACTGAGCGATGCACTGGCCGGTTCCGGCTATCTGCTAACCGGCGACGCCGGCGTGGTGCAACTGGATGTGCGGGTGTTTTACAAAGTCAGCGATCCCTATGACTTCGTGCTGCAGGGTGATCATGTGCTGCCAGCACTGGATCGGCTGGTCACCCGCAGCGCTGTGGCCCTGACCGCTGCACGGGATCTGGATACGATTCTGGTCGCTCGACCGGAAATGATCGGTGCCGACAATCAAGCGGCTGAACGTCGTGAGCGTCTGCGCGGTGATCTGGTGCAAGGCATCAACAAGCGTCTGGCTGAATTGAAGGCGAGCGGGCAGGGCATCGGCATCGAAGTGGCGCGGGTCGACGTTCAGTCGAGTCTGCCGGATCCGGCGGTCAGTGCTTTTAATGCTGTACTGACCGCCAGTCAGCAGGCCGACAAAGCCGTCGCCAATGCACGCACCGAGGCGGAAAAACTCACCCAAACCGCCAACGAACAAGCCGACCGTACTCTGCAAGTGGCCCATGCTCAGGCCGGCGAACGGCTGGCAAAAGCCTCTGCCGACACTGCCACGGTAATGAGCCTGGCCAAGGCGCAACAACAGGGCACCGACCCGCAGATGCTCCTGCGTCTGTACCGCGAACGCATGCCGAAAATTCTTGGTCAGGCCGGTTCGGTGACCACGGTCGATCCGAAAGACGATTCCCGCCTGATCATTCAGGGAGCCAGTAAATGACTGCGACCACCGCTGCACCGAGCCTGTTGTCCTCGGCCGAACAGCGCCGCGCTGCGCGCCAATTGACTTTGGCAATGCTCGCCTTGGGCTTGCTCGGCCTCGGTTTGATCTGGCGCTGGATGGTGCCGGAGCAAACTGGTGTCAGTCAGTTGCTGCTGGGTTTCGCCTCCTTATTAGTAGCGGTGCCGGTGATGCGCTCTGCTTGGTACAGCTTGCGTTATCCGAGCCTGCACGGCATCACCGATCAACTGATTGCTTTGGCGATGCTCGGTGCGTGGGCGACTGGCGATCTGCTGACCGCCGCGTTGCTGCCGATCATCATGATCTTCGGCCACGTGCTGGAAGAGCGCAGCGTGATCGGCTCGCAGGAAGCGATTCACGCTCTCGGCCAATTGACCCGCAGCCACGCACGCAAGATTCAGGCAGATGGCTCGATCATCGAAGTCGATAACGGCACGCTGGAACCCGGTGACACTGTAGAGGTACGCGCGGGCGATCGGGTGCCGGCGGATGGCCGGGTGTTGTTGGGCCAGGCCAGCCTCGACACGGCGTCAATTACCGGCGAGTCGGTGCCAGTGGAAACGGCAGTGGGCATGACGGTGTTCGGCGGCGCGATCAACCTCGACGGTTTGCTGCGCATTGAAGTGACCCGCACCGGTGATCAATCGACGCTGGGCAAAGTCATCGCGCTGATGCAGAACGCCGAGCGTTCGAAGCCGCCGATCACCCGTCTGCTTGAACGCTATGCCGGCAGCTACATGGTGCTGGTGTTGCTGTTGGCGGCGGTGACCTGGTTTGTCACCCATGACGCGCAAGCGATGCTCGCGGTGCTGGTAGCCGCATGTCCTTGCGCCTTGGTGCTGTCGGCACCGGCCACGGCAATTGCCGGAGTGGCGGTGGCGGCGCGCCACGGTATTCTGATCCGCAGCTCGGCGTTCCTTGAGGAGTTGGCAGACCTCACATCACTGGTGGTCGACAAGACCGGCACGCTGACTTACGGCACCTTGCGTTTGCAATCGATCAGCAGCCCGCGTCTGGATCAGGCCTCGGTGATGGCGCTGGCCGCCAGTCTCGGTGCGGCCAGCAGTCATCCTGTCAGCCGGGCGTTGGCGGGGCTGGTGAGTCAGGAGCAGAGCCTGCCGCTGACGGACATTCACGAGCGTCAGGGCCTCGGGGTCGTGGCCATGACCGCGCAAGGCGAGGCGGCGCTGGGACGTCCCGAACTGTTCGCGCAACTGGGCATCGTCACTACCATCGTTCCCGAGCACGACGGGCCGATTGCCGGATTGGCACTGAACGGCGAATTTGTCGCCTGGCTGTTGCTGGCCGACAGCGTCAAACCGGAAGCGCGCTTTGCCCTCGCTGAATTGCGCGAACTGGGGCTGGGTCGCCAGTTGCTGCTGACCGGCGACCGCCAGAGTGTTGCGCAGACCCTGGCCCGCGAGGTCGGCCTGCAAGAGCTGGAAGCGCAGGCGCTGCCTGAGGACAAGCTCAACCGCGTGCTCAAGGAAATCGACAACGGTTTCCGGCCGATGGTGGTGGGTGACGGCATCAATGATTCGCTGGCGCTCAAGGCCGGGGTGGTGGGTGTGGCGATGGGCGCCGGCGGTGCCGACATCGCGCTGGCCTCGGCAGATATCGTATTGATCGGCAGTGACCTGCGCCGCCTCGGCACCTGTGTGCGGCTCAGTCGCCAGTGCCGGCGGACCTTGCAGGTCAATGTGATCATCGGTCTGGGCTGGACCCTGGCGATCGTGGTGTTCGCGGCATTCGGCTGGCTCGGCGCGGCGGGGGCAATGATTGCCGCGCTGCTGCACAACCTCAGTACGCTGCTGGTGTTGGGCAATGCCGGACGGCTGCTGCGGTTTCAGGAGCCATTGCTCAAGCTCAAGGATGATCACTGAAGTGAATTTCAGCGAACTGTGCGCCGAATAGGCAGTCATCTATGGAGAGGGCGCACACTTCACGCCGTTACCTGGGCTAAAGCAGTAGTGGGTGCATGACGGCATGCAGGAGCGCCTGGAACGATAGTCTCGGCTAATTAAATCGATAGCCTGCTATTTTTCAAGGATGGTCTACCCTCAGATCTGACGTCTGAAACAAGGGGGATTTTCCATGCTCGCGCAACTTCCACCGGCCTTACAGAATCTGCAGCTTCCGCTTCGCTTGCGACTCTGGGATGGCCATGAGTTCAACCTGGGGCCGACGCCCAGCGTCACCATTGTGGTCAAGGACCCGACGATGGTCACCCAGTTCACCCATCCGAGTCTCGACGCGCTGGGGGCGGCGTTTGTCGAAGGCAGGCTGGAACTGGAGGGCTCGATCAGCGAGGTCATCCGGGTCTGCGACGAATTGAGCAGCGCCTTGCTCGATGAAGGCGAAAGCGCGCAGCCAGTGCGTGCGGTGCACGACAAGGAAACCGACGCCAAAGCCATTTCCTATCACTATGACCTGTCCAACGCGTTCTATCAGCTGTGGCTGGACAGCGACATGGCGTATTCCTGCGCGTATTTCGAAACCGGCAGTGAAACTCTGGAACAGGCACAGCAGGCCAAGTTCCGCCATCTGTGTCGCAAGCTGCGTTTGCAGCCGGGCGATTACCTGCTGGATGTCGGTTGCGGCTGGGGTGGTCTGGCGCGTTACGCGGCACGTGAATTCGGCGCCAAAGTGTTCGGCATCACCTTGAGCAAGGAACAGCTGGAACTGGCCCGGGAGCGGGTCAAGGCCGAGGGCCTGGAAGATCAGGTTGAGCTGCAATTGCTCGACTACCGCGATCTGCCGCAGGACGGGCGTTTCGACAAGGTAGTCAGCGTCGGCATGTTCGAACACGTCGGCCACGCCAACCTCGCCGAGTACTGCAAGGTCCTGTTCGGCGCGGTGAAGGAGGGCGGTCTGGTGATGAACCACGGCATCACCGCCAAACACACCGATGGCCGTCCGGTAGGACGCGGCGCTGGCGACTTCATCGAGAAATACGTGTTCCCCAACGGTGAGCTGCCGCACTTGGCGATGATCTCGGCCGAGATCAGCGAAGCCGGGCTGGAGATTGTCGACGTCGAAAGCCTGCGTCTGCATTACGCGCGCACGCTGGATCACTGGAGCGAGCGGCTGGAGGACAACCTCGAAGCGGCCGGGAAACTGGTGCCGGATCAGGCATTGCGCATCTGGCGGCTGTATCTGGCCGGGTGTGCCTATGCGTTCGCGCGTGGCTGGATCAACCTGCACCAGATCCTGGCGGTGAAGGCGCATCCGGATGGCAGCCATGAACTGCCCTGGACCCGCGACGACATTTATCACCCCTGAGGCCTGACGACCGTTCGCTCGTTCGAGCGAGCGGTCAGTCAAAGAATCGGTGAAATAAGCCGGGCGATCCGCATGCCGAGCTGTTGCAGGCGGTGGATCTCCCGGCTTTCTTCTTTGGCGACTTCATAAGCCTGCTCGAAGTCTTCGTTGAGCATCTGTTCCACGTGGGCGGCGAATTCGCTGTCGACGGTCAGCAGCATCACTTCGAAATTCAGCCGGAACGAACGGTTGTCCAGATTGGCGCTGCCGATGGCGCTGATTTCGCTGTCGATCAACACCACTTTCTGATGCAGGAACCCCGGCTCGTAGCGGAATACCCGCACGCCGGCGCGTACTGCTTCGAACGCGTAGAGGCTGGACGCGGCGTAGACGATGCGGTGATCCGGACGCGATGGCAGCAGCAGGCGCACGTCGACGCCGCGCAGCACCGCCAGGCGCAACGCGGCGAATACTGCCTCATCGGGAATGAAATACGGGCTGGTGATCCACACTCGTTCCGTCGCCGCGTGGATGGCTTCGACGAAGAACAGTGAACAGGTTTCGTAGGCATCCGCCGGGCCGCTCGCCAGCAATTGGCAGAGCACGCCATCTTCCGGGTAGACATCCGGCAGGATCAGCGGTGGCAACGTCCGTGCTGCCCAGAACCAGTCCTCGGCAAACGACTCCTGCATGCAGGCCACCACCGGCCCGCGCACCTGAACATGGGTATCGCGCCACGGCGCCAGGGGCGGTTTCTCGCCCATGTATTCATCGCCGACGTTGTGCCCGCCCACAAAGCCGAGTACGCCATCGACCACGACGATTTTGCGGTGGTTGCGGAAATTCACCTGGAAGCGATTGAGCCAGCCGCTGCGTGTGGCGAAGGCTTTGACCTCGACACCGCCATCGCGCAGCGCCTGCACATAACTGTGGGGCAGGGCGTGGCTGCCGATGCGGTCGTAGAGCAGATGAATTGCCACACCTTCCGCGGCCTTCTTCAGTAACAGGTCGCGCAGGCGCTGCCCTAGGCGGTCGTCATGGATGATGAAAAACTGCACCAGTACGGCTTCGCGCGCTTGATCGATAGCCTGGAAAATCGCCTCAAAGGTCGCGTGGCCATTCACCAGCAGTTGCACTTGGTTGTTCGCCAGGCACGGCATGCGCCCCAGTTTGGGCATGGCGCGCAGCGAGGCGTAGGCCTTCGAGGCGCGGGCGGTGAGGGCTTCTTCAACCCACGGGCGCCAGTTCAACTCGGAGATCGCCTGACGCATCTGTTCGTTGGCCTGACGCCGCGCCTTGATATAGCCGTCGAAGGTGCTGCGGCCGAAAACCAGATAAGGGATGAGGGTCAGGTAGGGAATGAAAATAAGCGACAATGCCCAGGCGATCGAGCCTTGGGCGGTGCGTACGGTCAGCACCGCATGGATGGCGGCGATCAAGCCGAGGCTATGTATCAGGGCGATCAGATAACCGAAAATGTGCGGTCCAAAATAATCCATGGGGCAGCCTTGCTCCTGAAGACTCAATGCGTAACAGACCATGTTCCGAGGCGAATGTCGCTATTTAATTGGTGCATGAACCGAAGCAATCGGCCGACGTCTAACGGCCACTACTGATCAGGAGTTTTTCGATGAACGTTCGTCTGCTGGGTTTGGCGCTGGGCCTGGGTTTGGCAATGCCGGTGGTTGCGCAGGCGCAAATGCTGCAGCCGGGGCTATGGGAAATGACCTCAAGCAACGTCAAGGTCGATGACCAGCCCATGGATGTGCAATCGATCCTTGGCCAGTTGCAAGGCCAGATGACCCCGCAGCAGCGTGCGACGCTGGAAAAGAACGGAATCAACATCGGCGGCAAGGGCATTCGTGCCTGCCTGACGCCGCAGCAAGTGGCGACCAACGATATTCCGCTGGCCGATCCGCAATCGGGCTGCAAACAGCAGATCACCGAACGCACCGGTAACCAGTGGAAATTCCGCTTCAGCTGCCCTAAAGCGCAAGGCACGGGTGTCGCGACGTTCCTCAGTGATCGTGAGTTCACCACGGTGGCCAACGGCACGTTCAATGCGATCGGGATCAACCAGAAGGGCAGCCTGGAAACCCGCGCGGTGTGGTTGGGTCAGGATTGCGGCACCGTGAAGCCAAGAGCTTAAAAGCTTCGCGAGCAGGCTCGCTCCCACAGGGGACAGCACAATCCTTGTGGGAGCGGGCTTGCTCGCGAAGGCGTCTTGGTTGTCACCGCATGAATCGCAGCGCCAGCCCCTGACATCCTTCGTTGATACGCTGCTCTCGCCAGGCAATCTGCCCCGACACCAACGTGGTATTCACCCGATAGCGAAAAGTCTTGTCAGCAAACGGCGTCCACCCGCATTGCGACAGAATCGGTTGCCGCGACACTTCAAGAGCCACAGGCTCAACCAGCACCAGATCCGCCCAATACCCCTCGCGCAAATAACCTCGATCCGGAATCGCAAACAGATCCGCCACCCGATGGCTGGTCTTCGCCACCAACGTGGTGATCGGCAGCACGCCATCGGCCACCAGCTCCAGCAGTGCCGGCAAAGCGTGTTGCACCAGCGGTAAACCGGACGGCGCATCGGCATACGGGCGCTGTTTTTCTGCCCAGGTATGTGGCGCGTGATCGCTGCCGATCACATCCAGTCGATTGCTCAACAAGGCCTGACGGAGCGCGTCTCGGTCGGCTTGTGTCTTGATCGCCGGGTTGCATTTGATCAGGTTGCCGAGGGCCGGATAGTCGCGGTCATCGAATAGCAGATGATGCAGGCAGACTTCGGCCGTGATGTGTTTCTGGGCGAGCGGCTTGTCCTCGAACAACTCGAGTTCGCGAGCGGTGGTCAGATGCAAAACGTGCAGGCGGGTGCCGTGACGTCTGGCCAGTTCCACTGCCAACGAAGAGGAGCGGTAGCAAGCCTCGGCATCGCGAATCAGTGCATGGATATTCGCGGGCAGGTGTTCGCCAAGACGTTCGCGCAGACGTGTTGCATTGGCCTCGATGCTCGGCGTGTGTTCGCAATGCGCCAGCAGTATCGTCGGCACTTCGGCGAATAAACGCTCGAGAGTCCTCGGATCGTCCACCAACATGTTGCCGGTGGACGCGCCCATGAACACTTTGACCCCGGCCACTTCGCAGGGGTTGAGTGCGGCGACGGTGTCGAGGTTGTCCCGGCTCACACCGAAATGAAAGCCGTAGTTGGCCACAGAGTTGATTGCCGCCCGACGCTTTTTATCCGCCAGCGCTTCAAGGGTGAGGGTGGCCGGCTGGGTGTTGGGCATGTCCATGAAACTGGTGATGCCGCCCGCCACCGCCGCTCGAGACTCGGTGTGAATGCAGCCCTTGTCTGGCGCCCCCGGTTCGCGAAAATGCACCTGGTCATCGATCATCCCCGGCAACAGCCATTGGCCGTTGGCGTCGATTTCCACCCGCGCAGTTTCACCGTCGATGCTGCGCGCGATCTTGACGATGCGGCCATGGCTGACCAACAGATCGCCGTCGAACTCGCGTCCTTCATTGACCAGCCTGGCGTTGCGAATCAGCACGCTGCTCATGGTTCAGAACTCGTTCTGCAAGGCTTTGTAGCCGCGCACCAGATCGACATTGGTGCGTGCCACGTCTTCGGAAAACTCCGAGGCGCTGACACTCACCGGCGGGAACTGCGAGAGGTCGGTATTGGGGCCGATGCGGGTGGTGGAGGGCACGTAGAACGCATCCGGCAAATCGCGGCCATCGACCACCGAGTTGTGCCGCACCACACAGCCGTCACCGATCACGCAATTGAACAGCACGCTGTTGAAGCCGATGAACACCCGGTCGCCGACTACGCACGGGCCGTGCACGATCGAGCGGTGAGCGATCGAGGTGAATTCGCCGATGGTCACCGCGGCGCCGGATTTGGAATGGATCACCACGCCGTCCTGGATGTTCGAATTGGCGCCGATAGTGATCGGCTCCATCGTGCCTGAAGCGTCTACTTCATCGGCGCGGATCACTGCGTAGGGGCCGACGAAGACGTTCTCGCCAATGACCACCTTGCCGCAGATGATCGCGGTTTTGTCGACGTAGGCCGACTCGGCAATTTGCGGAAGATCGCCGGAAGGATTTTTACGGATCATGGCTGGCTCAGCGCTTTGTAAAGGGTGTTGAGGTTGTATTCGAACAGTCCGGTAACGGTGCTGGCCGGGCCGCTAGCGGCGAGGGCATCGGAGTACAACGTGCCGCCGATGTGCGCGCCGCTTTCGTCGGCGATCTGCTTGAGCAGGCGCGCGTCCTTGATGTTTTCCATGAACACCGCTTTGACCTTGGCCTGACGAATCTGCTTGATCAGCGCGGCGACTTCGGCGGCTGACGGTTCGCGCTCGGTGGACAGACCTTGCGGCGCCATGAAGTCGATGCCGTAGGCCTGGCCGAGATAACCGAAAGCATCGTGGCTGGTGACAATCTTGCGGTTGCCCGGTGGCAGCGAGCCAAGCTTGGCCTTGGCTTCGGCGAGCAGGGCGTAAATCTGTTTCAGGTAGGTCTGGCTATTGCGTTGGTAGTCGGCTTTGTTCGCCGGATCGGCGGCGATCAGCGCCTTGGTGATGTTGGCGATGTACAGCTCGGTGTTGGCCAGGTTGTGCCAGGCGTGCGGGTCGGGAATGGTCTCGCCGTCTTCATCCAGCGAGCGTGGTATTACGCCATGACTGGCACTGATGACGGGGGATTTGGTCTCGGTGCTGGTCACCAGGCGATCGAGCCAAGGCTCGAAACCGAGGCCGTTCTTGATGATCAGTTTGGCCTTGAGCAGTGCTTTGGCGTCATCGGGCGTCGGCTCATAAGTGTGGGCATCGGCATCCGGGCCGACCATGTTGGTGATCTGGATATGCTCGCCGCCCACCTGGTGAACCATGTCGGCGAGGATGCTGAAGCTGGTAACCACCGGCAATTTTTCCGCCGCCGACAACGACATCGATAGCAGCAAGCTGAACAACACGAGTAGAGCGCGCATCGGGAAACACCTCATTGGGATGTGAGCAAAGGCGGGCGGCGCAACAAGCCGTGCACCGGCCCGAATACCACGGACAGCAGATAACTGATACCCGCGACCAGCACGATCGCCGGACCGCTGGGCAGCGAGTAGTAGAACGAGATCAACAATCCGCACCACACCGAGAGGCAGCCGATAAGCGCCGAGATGGCAATCAGGCTCGGCAGGCGACGACTCCAGAACCGTGAAGCGGCGGCGGGCAGCATCATCAGGCCGACGACCATCAAGGCACCGATGGCCTGGAAACCAATCACCAGGTTGAGCACTACCAAGGTCAGGAACACACCGTGGGCGAGAGGGCCGAGGCGGCTGACGGTTTGCAGGAATAATGGGTCGAGGGTATCGAGCAGCAGCGGTTTGTAGATGAGTGCCATGGCAATCAGGCTAAAGGCCGAGACCCATAACATGCCGTGAAGAGTAGGGCCGTCGACCGCCAGTGCCGAGCCGAACAACAGGTGCAGCAAGTCGAGGCGTTTGCCGGCGATGCCAAGAATCAGCACGCCACTGGCGAGCGAGATCGGGTAGATCGCCGCGAGGCTGGCGTCTTCGCGCAGGCCTGTGCGTCGAGTGATCCAGGCAGCCAGTCCAGCCATGCCCAGGCCGGCACCCAGACCACCGAAGGTCAACGCGGGCAGACTCAGACCGGCGAGCCAGAAGCCCAATGCCGCGCCGGGAAGGATACCGTGGGCAACGGCGTCACCGATCAGGCTCATGCGCCGCAGGATCAGAAAAATGCCGAGTGGCGCTGTGCTACAGGCCAATACCAGTCCGCCGAGCAGCGCTCGGCGCATGAACACGAACTCGCTGAACGGTTGCCAGAGGTGGGCGACGGTGAGCATCAGGCCACCTGCATATTGGGTGTTTGCTGGATCAGTTCGGCACTGGGGCCGAACACGCATTCGCGGTTTTTGATCAGCAGTGTCTGCGGGATGTGTTGGCGGACGGCGGCGAGGTCATGGCAGACCATCAGCAATGTTCGTCCTTCGGAGTGCCAGGCATGGATGTGTTGCCAGAGTAACTGCTGGCCCAGTTCATCGAGAGCTGCGTGGGGTTCGTCGAGCAGCAGCAATTGGGCGTCGGTCAGACTCAAGCGGGCGAGCAGGGCGCGCTGCAACTCGCCACCGGAAAGGGCCATCAGCGGACGCTTTTCCAATCCACTCAAGTGCCAGTTTTCCAGTGCGTTACCGAGTCGTTGTGCTCGCAGTTGCGTCGACAATCGACGCCCCCAGAAACCCGCGGCTACCAGTTCTTCGAGGCTGATGGGGAACTGCCGGTCGAGGTGTTGCTGTTGCGGCAGGAACGCCAGGCCGCCCTGGCGTGGAACACCCAGTGCGACTTTTCCCGATAGCGGCTTCTGCAATCCGGCGATGACTTTCAGCAAGCTGCTCTTACCGCAGCCGTTGGCGCCGATGATGGCGCTGAGGCTGCCGTGTTCCAGCGAGAGGGTCAGTGGCGAAGTCAGTGGTTGGCCGGGTGCGCCCCAACTCAAGGTGTGGCAACGGATCATTCGAGTTCTCGATGCCAGTGGCTTTCGGCGACCGCGTCGTGAGCGTGCAGGCTTTCGGCGTGGATCACCCGCAGGTGGAAGCCACAGACCCCGGGGGAGCGACGCAGAGCCAGATTGAGTCGTCGCGCGGCGTCTTCGCAGAACATCAGGTTCTGCCCATTGGCCAACGCGAAGGCCTGCTCGTCGGCGCGTTTCACGGCGGTTTGCACGGCGGTGCCGAGCGCCGCTTCGGCGTCATTGATGATCACACTCAGGGGAAGCTCGTCGATGAACTCGTCGAGGTGCATATGCAATTGCGCGATGCTGCGTTGGCTGTGCGGGGTGGCGACAATGCCTTGGCTTGATCCTAGCCAGGCCAACACTTCGGCATGTTGCAGTGGCTTGTTGGCGAAATCATCGATGAATTGCTGCTGAATCAACTGTCGCGCCAGCGCTGCTGAGCAGGGGCAAGTTGAGGAGTAGGGCACCTCGATTTTAAGTTCCACGTGGAACATTTGGTTTTTCAGACTCGCTGAAATGCTCACTGGGTAGCTCTTCCAACCCGCTAGAGGGCTGACTAACGCAGGCCTTTTCAGCAGCACTTCGCAGTGGATTTTCAGGTAGGCGCTGTTGGATAAACCGTCATGGCTGATCAGAAATTCCTTGAGAACCTGGCGCAATAGGGAGGGAGAGAGGTCCTGCCGCTCAAGTGCCGCCAGTGCGAGATATAGCCGCGACATGTGAATGCCGCGCGCCTCGCCATCATCGAGACTTACGCCTGCATCAGCTTTTGCGCTCAGACGTTGGCCTCCTAATAAAACAGGCAGAGCAATGCCGCACATTCCCACCCAATCAAGCGGTAACGCCTGCCGAGCGGCTTGAGTCGCAATATCCGGAAGTGTCAGCGAATTCATGTTCGGAACCATCGTGTTGATTGAATTAGATGTTACATTATAACAATTCAAATCACGATGCCTTTTTCATGAACAGGCTTTCATATGCACCGACGTCATCTGCTCAACCTGCTTGTGGCCAGCACGGCTTTGGCTTTTCCCTTCACCGTTTCGGCTACACAAATTCGCAATGCACGCCTCTGGCGTTCGGATGACAAGCTCAGATTGGTGTTCGATCTGAGCGGTCCGGTGCGCTACAAAACCTTTTCGCTGAGCGCTCCAGAACGCTTGATCATCGACCTTTCCGGGGCGAGTTTGAGTAGCGATCTCAGTCAATTGACGCTTGCCGATACAGCTATTCATTCGATTCGATCAGGGCGCTTTGGTCAGGGTGATACACGGATCGTTCTCGATCTGAACCATCCGGTGCTATTGAGCAGCTTCCTTTTGGCGCCTCAAGATGGCCAGGGGCACCGCTTGGTGCTTGATCTGGTAAACGCCAAACAGGCATCAAGTCCGGCAATGGTTCCACGTGAAACACTTTCGAATCAGGCTCACCCCAAGCGCGACATCATCGTTGTCGTTGATCCCGGGCACGGCGGGAAAGACCCGGGCGCGGTTGGTGCCAAAGGTGAACGGGAAAAAGATGTGGTGCTGTCCATCGCCCAGTTGCTCGCCAAACGGCTGAAGAGGGAGAAAGGCTTCGACGTGAAACTGGTGCGCAATGATGATTTCTTCGTGCCACTTCGCAAACGTGTGGATATAGCGCGCCAGCACAAGGCCGACATGTTTATCTCAGTGCATGCCGATGCGGCGCCACGTCTAACGGCGTCGGGAGCGTCTGTGTATTGCCTGTCCGAGGGTGGCGCGACGTCTGCGACTGCACGCTTCATGGCACAGCGAGAGAACGGCGCGGATCTGCTGGGCGCGACCAGTCTGCTCAACCTTAAGGACAAGGATCCGATGCTCGCCGGCGTGATTCTCGACATGTCGATGAACGCCACCATTGCCGCCAGTTTGCAACTCGGCAGCACCGTTCTCGGCAGTCTGGCGGGCATTACCACGCTGCATCAGAAGCGCGTGGAGCAGGCAGGGTTTGCCGTGCTGAAGTCGCCGGACGTGCCGTCGATTCTGGTGGAAACCGGCTTCATTTCCAACGCCCGTGACAGCCAGCGCCTGGTCACTCCACGACATCAGCAAGCCGTGGCGGATGGTTTGTTCGAAGGGCTGCAGCGTTACTTTCAGAAGAATCCACCGGCCGACAGCTACATCGCTTGGCGGCAGGAGCAGCAAAAAACGCAGGTTTAGCAGCCGGTGATCCGGCTGCAGGTGAACTTGGCGCTACTGCCGCCAGAACTGGAAAAGCGATTGATCGTCGTCCAGCCGACGCGACGGGTGTAGCCGACCCAGGCTTCGCCGTCAGAGGCGAGGCCGGTGAAGAACGTCAGCTGGCCGAAACGACTGTTGGTCTGTGCCCAGTAGCGATTGCCGTCCTTTTCAAAGCCACGCAGGTAAATCGTGCTGCCCACCGTGTTTACGCTGTAGGTATTGCCCTGCGCATCGATGCAGGCCAGCAGATTGGCGCTGCGTGTGCAGTTGGCGAGCGCGGGAATTTGCCCCCACGCGTTGGCTCCCGACAGCAACGCGAGACTCAGCAGCGAGCATTTCATGGCATCTTTCATCGCGGTTCTCGATGGGCGGATTGCGTACACAGCTTCCTGCTCTTCATCGTTTCGGACAAGAGCAGGACTGGCTTATTCGTGTTGTTATACTATAACATAAAATTGAATTGAGCCTGAGCTCGCCGATTTCAAGCGTCTGCTTCTGCCATATCGCTGTTTTGAAGCTCTAGAGCGCGGTGCGCTACGCCAAACCAGGCCAAAACGCACATCGGCCACCACATGATGAGGATTATCCAATGTCATCACCGCTTCCCGTGACCGTTCTATCGGGCTTTCTCGGCGCCGGAAAAAGTACACTTTTGAATTACGTACTACGTAATCGAGAAGGCTTGCGTGTTGCGGTCATCGTTAACGATATGAGTGAGATCAACATTGATGGCAGCGAAGTCCAGCGTGATGTCAGCCTGAATCGTGCGGAAGAAAAGCTGGTGGAGATGAGCAACGGTTGTATCTGCTGTACGTTACGCGAAGACTTGCTCGAAGAAGTCAGCAAACTCGCCCGCGAAGGAAGATTCGATTACCTGCTCATCGAATCCACCGGGATTTCCGAACCGCTGCCGGTCGCCGAAACGTTTACCTTCCGCGATGAGCAGGGCCAGAGCCTTGCTGACGTCGCGCGGCTCGACACCATGGTGACGGTAGTCGACGGCGTGAATTTCCTCCTCGACTATCAGGCTGCCGAGAGCCTCGCGTCCCGAGGCGAGACCCTGGGCGATGAAGATGAACGCTCGATCACCGATCTGCTGATCGAACAAATCGAGTTCGCCGATGTACTGCTGATCAGCAAGATCGACCTCATCAGCCGCCAGGAGCGCGAAGAGCTGATGGCCATCCTCAAGCGTCTCAACGCCCAAGCGGAGATCATCCCGATGGTGATGGGCGAGGTGCCGCTGGAGAAAATCCTCAACACCGGGCGTTTCGATTTCGAGAAAGCCGCTCAGGCCCCAGGCTGGTTGCAGGAATTGCGCGGTGAGCACGTGCCGGAAACCACGGAATACGGTATCGCCTCGACGGCCTACCGCGCACGCCGTCCGTTCCATCCGCAGCGCTTTTTCGACTTCATCGATCGTCCATGGCCGAACGGCAAACTGCTGCGCTCCAAAGGCTTCTTCTGGCTCGCCAGCAAACCCTCCGACGCAGGCAGTTGGTCGCAGGCCGGCGGTTTGATGCGCCATGGTTTCGCCGGTCGCTGGTGGCGTTTCGTGCCGAAAAACCAATGGCCGCAGGATCAGGAAAGTACCGCAGCGATCATGGAGAACTGGACACCGAGCGTTGGAGATTGTCGTCAGGAGCTGGTATTCATCGGCCAGAACATCGACTTCGTACAGCTCAAGTCGGAGCTCGACGCCTGCCTGCTGACTGATGAAGAAATGGCCATTGGCGCAGATGGTTGGCGCAGGCTGCCGGACCCGTTCGGCCCTTGGCACGAAGAGGCCGCCTGATGCTTGCGCTCAAACTGCAGCAAAACCGGGTGCGCCATCAGCATCAGGGGGCGACGCCGAAAACGCTGGCGCGAATCCTCGAAGACGACGTCAATCTCGCGGTCTGGCAGCGCCAACTGCCGCTGCACATCGCCGATTTCGCAGAGTTGCTGCTCTCGCTCAACGAGCCTTTGGCGGAATCACTGTGCATCGAATTGCCGAATGAAGACGCCGACCCTGATCTGCAAGGACTGGCCACCGGGTTCCGTGATCTGCAAGGCTACGAGGGCTTCATCGCGGACCTGCAATGGCTGGTGAGTGCCTTCGCCTGTCTGCTGGGCGCTCGCCGCATCGGTTTGCGCCTGCGGGTGTTGGACAAAGCCATGTGCCCACGCTTCCATGTCGATCATGTGCCGGTGCGCTTGATAACCACCTATGCCGGAATTGGCAGCCAATGGCTCAAGGAAGGGGTGATGGATCGCGAGCAGTTGGGCCAGGCCAACGCTGAGCCACACGGCATGAGTCAAATCCAGCAACTCAAGCGTGGTGACGTGGCGTTATTGAAAGGTGAGAAGTGGCACGGCAACGAAGGCTTCGGCCTGATTCATCGTTCCCCGCAACCGGCGCCGGGCGAACGACGGCTGCTGCTGACCCTCGACTGGCTCGGTTGACGGCTCAAGGCTTGAGCCATTTGCCCTGGCTCTGGCCTTCGCAGTACGGCTGTAAATACGCCGCGTCGGAGGCGACGCCGTAATAGTGGATATCCTGGCGATAGGGCATATTGGCGACTTGCGCGTTGCTGCACACGCCGAACGCGCCGCTCGGGCATTGATCGACGTACTGCACCTCGACTTTCTGCCCGGCCAGGGTCGGTTGGCAGAAGCCGTCGCTAAACAGCTTCTCGGGAATATTGCGGTTCTGCTGGCAGACTTTGACGTCGAGCCGCTCGCCCTGGCTGTGCACCACGCAAGCCTGGGCCCATGCTTCGCTCGACAGCAGCGTCAACAGCAACGACCATCCCATCCAACGCATGTCCAATCCCCTCAGAAAACGCCCAGTCATGTTGCAGAACATTCCTACCCATGTCATCGCCGGCCCTTTGGGCGCTGGCAAGACCAGCCTGATTCGCCAGCTCATGGCCCAACGGCCGGACGGCGAGCGCTGGGCGGTGCTGATCAACGAGTTCGGTCAGATCGGCCTCGATGCCGCGTTGCTGACACGCGACGCCGATGGTATCGCACTGGGCGAGGTCGCCGGAGGGTGTCTGTGTTGCGTGAATGGTGCGCCGTTTCAGATCGGCCTCGGCCGTTTGCTGCGCAAGGCCAGGCCGGATCGACTGTTCATCGAGCCGTCCGGGCTGGGCCATCCGGCGCAGTTGCTCAAGCAGTTAAGCGAAGCACCGTGGTTGGGTGTACTGGCGCTGCAGCCCTGTGTGTTAGTGCTGGATGCCCAGGCGCTGGCCGCCGGGAAAGCCTTGCCGCCCGCTCAGCAGGAGGCTTTGGCCAGCGCCGGCCTGCTGTTGCTGAACAAGGCAGAAAGTCTGGATGAGGCTGCACGGCAGACCATCGTCGAGCGTTTGCCGGCAGTCAAAATGACCTGGACGCAGCAGGCGCAACTGCCGTTGAGCGAGCTGCCGGGTGTGGCTGCGCAAGCGGGGGCTGCGGTGGATAACCTTGTTGTGCCCGAGGGATCGGGACCGATTCCGGCGATCTGGAGCGACCCGGCATCGCCGATCTGCCTGAGTCAGGCACAGGAGGGCGGTTGGAGCATCGGCTGGCGTTGGCACCCGGGACAGACGTTCGATACGCAACGTCTGAGCCAATGGCTGCAGAGCCTGGACTGGCGGCGGGCCAAACTGGTTATCCACAGCGCCGAGGGCTGGGTGTCGGCCAATGCCGTGGATAACGCCGAACTGGATTGGCAACCGAGTGAGTGGCGACGGGATTCACGTATAGAGCTGATCTTTGCCGATGCACAACGTATCGATGCTTTGCAGTCAGGCCTGACGCAATGCCGGGTGCCGGCGGGTTAGCTCAAGGCTTCCACTTGTTGTGTTCCTGCCGCCACTGGCTCAGTTCGATCACTTCGGCCCGTGGGCGGGTAACTTCGACCACCGGCGGCGTATCGTCGAACGGCGCCGGGTAGGGCGCCAGTTCGATTTGCGCACTGTGCGCGCCGAACTGGGTGATGGTGCCGTTGTGCCGGGATTCACCGGTCACGGTGAACTCGAAGTTATAGACCCGGGCCAGGCGCCGCCGCCCGCTGGCGTCCTTGATCAGACCGATTTTTTTCAACGCGACGTTACCGTCCAGCAGTTCGACGCCGACGTTGATGCAATGCTGCTTGACCCGCTCCAGCGCCCGCTCGCGCAAGCCGTGGTTGTGCCATAACCATGCGCCGGCAGCGGCGAACAGCATCAGCACGAAGATGTTTTCGAGGGTCAGCATCAACAGGAAACTCCAAAAGATAAGCTCAGCTTAACTGCGTCGCCGGTCTGTCGTACAGGCTGTGTTTCGTCGCATACTGCGCGGCTTGAATTTCAATCGTTTTACGGAATAACCCGAATGAAACGTACGCCTCATCTGCTCGCCATTCAGTCCCATGTGGTCTTCGGCCACGCCGGCAACAGCGCCGCCGTGTTTCCGATGCAGCGGGTCGGGGTGAATGTCTGGCCGCTCAACACCGTGCAGTTTTCCAATCACACCCAGTACGGGCAGTGGGCCGGTGAAGTGCTGGCGCCGCACCAGATCCCCGAACTGGTCGAAGGCATTGCCGCCATTGGCGAGCTGGGCAATTGCGACGCCGTGCTTTCCGGTTATCTGGGCAGCGCGGCGCAGGGCCGGGCAATTCTCAGTGGCGTCGAGCGCATCAAGTCGGTCAATCCGAAGGCGTTGTACCTGTGCGACCCGGTGATGGGTCATCCGGAGAAGGGCTGCAGTGTGCCGGCCGAAGTCAGCGATTTCCTGCTGGAAGAAGCCGCTGCGGTGGCGGACATCATGTGCCCGAACCAACTGGAGCTGGACAGCTTCTCCGGGCGCAAGCCGCAGTCGCTGTTCGATTGTCTGGCGATGGCTCGGGCGTTGCTGGCACGTGGGCCGAAAGCGGTGCTGGTCAAGCATCTGGATTATCCGGGCAAGCCGGCGGACGGTTTCGAGATGTTGTTAGTGACCGCAGATGAAAGCTGGCACCTGCGCCGTCCGTTGCTGGCGTTTCCGCGTCAGCCGGTGGGTGTCGGCGATCTGACTTCCGGTTTGTTCCTCGCGCGGGTACTGCTCGGCGACAGTCTGGTGGCGGCGTTTGAGTTCACCGCAGCGGCGGTGCATGAGGTGCTGCTGGAAACCCAGGCGTGTGCCAGTTACGAGCTGCAACTGGTGCGAGCGCAGGACCGGATTGCGCATCCGCGGGTGAAGTTCGAGGCGACGGCGATCAGTCTGTAAGACCGCGTTACACCCATTCGCGAGCAAGCCCGCTCCCACCTTCGACCGCGTTCTCATGGGAGGACTGCGATTCAATGTGGGAGCGGGCTTGCTCGCGAAGGCTATCTGTAAAGCGACATCATTCCAAAGGGCTGATCAGGCGTCGCCCTTGATCTCCTGATAACGCTTTTCCAGCTCCTGACGAATCTGCCGACGCTGCTGCGCCTGCATGTAGCGGCGCTTGTCTTCGCTGTTCTGCGGTTGTAGCGGCGGCACGGGGGCCGGTTTACGCTGGTCATCCACCGCAACCATGGTGAAGAAGCAGCTGTTGGTGTGGCGTACCGAGCGCTCGCGGATGTTTTCGGTCACCACTTTGATGCCGACTTCCATCGAGGTGTTGCCGGTGTAGTTGACCGACGCGAGGAAGGTCACCAGTTCGCCGACATGGATCGGCTCGCGGAAAATCACCTGATCCACCGACAGCGTTACCACGTAGCGGCCGGCATAGCGGCTCGCACAGGCGTAGGCCACTTCGTCGAGGTATTTGAGCAGGGTACCGCCGTGGACATTGCCAGAGAAGTTGGCCATGTCGGGGGTCATCAATACCGTCATCGACAGTTGGGCGTTTCCGGGTTCCATAACGTTCTCACGGATCAAGGCTGGATGGCTGGACGCACCTCTGCGGGTGCCTGGTGGTTTTTTCAAAAGCACCGTTATCGGGACGCCAGACGACTGGCTGCCGTCACGCCGCGACCGATCTGTTTCCTTATATTGCACCGCCTTCCAGCCGGAAGTCGCGGTGTTAACCTGCAAAAGGCCCTGCCCAAGGGCAATTCCTACACGAAAAGCGGATTTTTACCCAGCTCGCTCAGACCTTTCTGAAGTCTGACGGCGGGTCACGTCATACAAGGAGCCCACACCATGCATGCCATCAGCTTTATTCAGGACCTGGCAGTGATCATGTTGGTCGCAGGTGTGGTCACCGTGCTGTTTCACCGCTTCAAGCAGCCGGTGGTGCTCGGTTACATCGTCGCCGGTTTCATCATCGGCCCGCACACACCGCCGTTCGGCCTGATCCACGACGAAGAAACCATCAAGACCCTCGCCGAGCTGGGGGTGATTTTCCTGATGTTCTGCCTCGGGCTGGAATTCAGCCTGCGCAAGTTGTTCAAGGTTGGCGCCACGGCGTTTATCGCGGCATTCCTCGAAATCGTCCTGATGATCTGGATCGGCTACGAAATCGGCCGCTGGTTCGACTGGAACACCATGGACTCGCTGTTCCTCGGCGCGATCCTCGCCATCTCCTCAACCACCATCATCGTCAAGGCGCTCAACGACCTGAAGATGAAAAACGAGCGCTTTGCGCAGCTGATCTTCGGCGTACTGATCGTCGAGGACATCCTCGGCATTGGCATCATCGCCTTGCTGTCGAGCATCGCGGTCAGCGGCACGGTCAGCTCCGGCGAAGTGTTCTCCACGGTCGGCAAACTGTCGCTGTTCATGATCGTCGCGCTGGTGGTCGGCATTTTGCTGGTACCGCGTCTGCTGGCGTATGTCGCCAAATTCGAAAGCAACGAGATGCTGCTGATTACCGTGCTGGGCTTGTGTTTCGGCTTCTGCCTGCTGGTGGTCAAGCTCGAATACAGCATGGTGCTCGGCGCCTTCCTGATCGGCGCGATCATGGCCGAGTCGCGGCAGTTGCTGAAGATCGAACGGCTGATCGAGCCGGTTCGCGACCTGTTCAGTGCAATCTTCTTCGTCGCCATCGGCCTGATGCTCGATCCTATGATCCTGCTGCAATACGCGTGGCCGATTGCAGTCATTACCGTGGCGGTGGTGCTCGGCAAGATGTTGTCCTGCGGCCTCGGGGCGTTTATCGCCGGCAATGACGGACGCACCTCACTGCGTGTGGGGATGGGGCTGTCACAGATTGGCGAATTTTCCTTCATCATCGCCGCGCTCGGGATGACGCTGCAGGTCACCAGCAACTTTCTGTATCCCGTCGCGGTGGCGGTGTCGGTGATCACCACGCTGCTGACGCCGTATCTGATCCGTGCGGCCGATCCGCTGTCGATCAAGCTCTCGGCGGCAGTGCCCAAGCGTCTGGGCCGGGTGTTCGGCATGTATGGCGAATGGCTGCGCAGCATTCAACCGCAAGGCGAGGGCGCGATGCTGGCGGCGATGATCCGGCGGATCCTGTTGCAGGTCGGGGTCAATCTGGCGCTGGTGATCGCGATCTTCTTCAGCGGCGCGTTCTTCGCCGGACGGTTGTCGGTGTGGATGCAGGACTGGATCGCTGATCCGAGCTGGCAGAAGGCGTTGATCTGGGGCGGGGCACTGCTGCTGTCGCTGCCGTTCCTGATTGCGGCGTATCGCAAGCTCAAGGCGCTGTCGATGCTGCTGGCGGAGATGGGCGTGAAGCCGGAGATGGCCGGGCGTCACACGCAGCGAGTGCGTCGGGTGATCTCCGAAGTGATCCCGATCCTCTCGCTGCTGGTGATCTTCCTGCTGTTGGCAGCCTTGTCGGCCAGTATCCTGCCGACCAACAAGTTGCTGGTGCTGGTCGCCGTGGTCGCGGCCGCCGTGGCGGCGCTGCTCTGGCGCTGGTTCATCCGCGTGCACACGCGGATGCAGGTGGCCCTGCTGGAAACCCTCGACAACCACAAGGAGTCGTCGGGGCACTGACCGGCCCGGGCATCCGGCTAATCAGCTCTCCAGCCAGACATCCCGCGCCCAATGCCACACCGATTCCCAGGACTCTTCGGTGATCAGCTCTTCTTCGCCGGACCACAGCACCACGGTGCCGTCTTCTTCGACGCAGTAGTAGTTGTCGCCGTCCTGGCAGATCGGGATCAGGTCGCGCGGTACGCCGATGTCCCAGGCGTTGGCCGCGACATCCGGCAGGTAGGTGTGTGATTGCGGGTCGGTGACGGTCACCGGCTCGAGGCTGCCGTACACCACGTCGCTGACGGTCAGCAGAAACTCTTTGAAGACGAACGGGATGTTGATGAAGAGTTCTTCTTCGATTTCCACCAATTGGTCTTCGTCGGGCAACTCCAGGGGAACCGGTACGGGTTCGTTGGCTTCGCGCAGTTGTTCGATGATTTCTTCCACGTCCGGGATCCTCTTGCTTGAATGGCGCGGTTTATATGGGCCGGTTTATACAGTAGCTCGCTATAGATGCAACTGCGAAATAGAAAACCCCGGCCGAGGCCGGGGTTTTTATTACCACATGCGTAACGCGCAGGGGATCAGCCGTTCTGGCGGATACCGGCCACCAGCCAAGGCTGGTTTTCGCCCTGCGGACGTTCCATGTTCCAGCTTTCGCTGAACACTTCGCCCTGGTCGAAACGCGAGGTCTTCGACACACCGCTGAAGGTCAGGGTGGCGATGGTCTTGTCGGCACGATCATCCACGCCGTCCAGCTGCACCTGCAAGTTGTCGATGTAGGTCGACTGGAAGCCGTCGCCCAGGTCCGCACGCTCACGCTTTAGGAAGTCGAGCATTTGCGGGGTCACGAACTCAGCAATCTTGTCCATTTCGTTGGCGTCCCAGTGCTGCTGCAGCGACTGGAAGTGGCTGCGCGCAGCGGCAAGGAAGTTCTGCTCGTTGAACCAGGCCGGTGCGTTGATCACCGGACGAGCGGCAACCGGCGCGGCCGAACCACCGAAGATCGAACCCATGGCGGCAGGCTTCTGCTCGAACACTTCACGCTGCATCGGCGCGCCGGCCGGAGCCAGGTGCTCCTGCTGCTTGCGTCGACGCGCAGCGATGAAGCGGAAGATCACGAACGCGATCACGGCCATGATCAGAATGTCGAAGATCTGCATGCCCTGGAAGCCGCCGCCCATGAACATGGAAGCGAGCAGGCCACCGGCGGCGATACCGGCCAGAGGGCCGAGCCATTTAGAAGCGCCGCCAGCCTTGGCCGCGGCACCGGCAGCGCCGGCTGCACCAGCGGTCGCTGCTGCGCCGCCCATGCCTGGGGAAGAAGGAGCCATCTGGCTGGTCTGGTGCGTCGGCGCAGCGCCGGCGCTTTTGCCACCACCAAAGCGCTTGGCGTTGGCGTCGAGGCTCATCGTCAGGCCGATGCACAACGCCATGGCGATGCTAAGAAAACGTTTCATAAAGGGAATTCCCGTTTGTGGAGACACGCGCGCCATGTTGCACAGCTGAAGTGTTACTGGCTAGCGAGAGAGTGTTTCGGGCTTTTGCCTGACAGCTTAGGTTCAGCTCCATCGAAGCAATAAGGCCATGTACTTTTGTCTGTAGGAAAATGGGATAGGTTCAGCGGGAAACCTGCTTATCGACGCAACGCCAGCATTACCACACCGGCGGTGATCAGGCCGATGCCGCCCCATTGGCGCAGGTCGAGTTTCTCGCCCAGCAGGATCACGCCGAGCACCGCCACCAGTACCACGCTGAGCTTGTCCACTGGCGCGACCAGCGAAGCTGGGCCGACTTTCAGCGCGCGGAAGTAACACAGCCACGATGCGCCGGTACCCAGGCCAGATAACAGCAGGAACAAGTAGCTCTTGGCGGAAATTGATCCCAATGACTGATATTGGCCCGTCGCGTACAAAATCAAGGCCAGGCTGACCAGGACCACGATGGTGCGCAGCAGGGTAGCGAAGTCGGAATTGACGTTTTCGATGCCGATCTTGGCGAAGATCGCCGTCAGCGCGGCGAAAGTCGCCGAGAGCAAGGCCCAGAATGTCCAGGAAGAAAAGAAGCCTGAGCCCATGGAAATATCCTTAAAGATGAGCCGACACAAAGCCTTGTAGGAGTGAGCCTGCTCGCGATGAGGGCGTGTCAGACAATAAATATATTGAATGATAAATCGCTATCGCGAGCAGGCTCACTCCTACAGAAGCAATCGAGCAAGGCGTTAAATGGCTTCCAGCTTCGCGTACCCCAGCATCAGCCACTTGCTGCCTTCGCTGAAGTTCACCTGCACCCGCGCCTGCGCGCCGGAACCTTCGAAGTTGAGGATCACGCCGTCGCCGAAGATCGAATGGCGCACGGCCTGACCGAGGCTGAAGCCGGTTTCCGGGATCTCGCTACCGCTGAACAGGTTGCTGCCGCTCATCGACTGGTTGCCGCCGAATGGTCGGCTGACACTGTTCGACAGGCGCACTTCCTGAATCAGCCCCTTCGGCACTTCACGGACGAAACGCGAGACCTTGTTGTAGGTTTCACTGCCGTACAGGCGTCGGGTTTCAGCATAGGTCATCACCAGATTCTGCATGGCACGGGTGATGCCCACATAGGCCAGGCGGCGCTCCTCTTCCAGACGACCCGGTTCCTCCAGGCTCATCTTGTGCGGGAACAGGCCCTCTTCCATGCCCACCAGGAACACGTAAGGAAATTCCAGGCCCTTGGCGCTGTGCAGGGTCATCAGCTGAATGCTGTCTTCGTGTTCGTCGGCCTGAGTGTCGCCGGCTTCCAGCGAAGCGTGGCCGAGGAACGCCGCCAGCGGCGTCAGCTCTTCGTCTTCTTCGGTGTTCTCGAAGTTGCGCGCGGCGCTGACCAGCTCCTCAAGGTTTTCCACCCGGGCCTGGCCTTTCTCGCCTTTTTCCGCTTCGTGATAGGCGATCAGCCCCGATTGCTCAATGACGGTCTGGGTCATCAGATGCAGCGGCATCTCCATGCACTTGGCGGCAAGGTTCTCGATCAGCTCGATAAACGCACCCAAGGCGCCGGCAGCGCGACCGGTCAGGCCTTTATTGGCGACCAGTTGGCGCATCGCTTCCCACATTGATACATCGCTGTGGCGAGCATGGTCGCGGATCGCTTCGACGGTTTTTTCGCCAATGCCGCGGGCCGGGACGTTGATCACCCGCTCCAGTGCGGCGTCGTTGCCACGGCCTTCAAGTAAACGCAGGTAGGCCATGGCGTTCTTGATTTCCGCGCGTTCGAAGAAGCGCTGGCCGCCATAGATGCGGTACGGAATGCGTTCGCGCAGCAAGGCTTCTTCGAGAACGCGCGATTGGGCGTTGGAGCGGTAGAGAATTGCGATATCGCTACGGGCCAAGCCGGTTTTCAGCGCGCTTTCGATGGTTTCGACAACGTAGCGTGCTTCGTCGTGTTCGTTGAACGCGGCGTACAGGTTAATCGCTTCACCGTCGCCACCGTCGGTCCACAGCTCTTTGCCGAGGCGCCCGGTGTTGTTCGCGATCAGGGCGTTGGCCGCCTTGAGGATGCCGGCGGTGGAGCGGTAGTTCTGCTCCAGGCGAATGGTCACCGAATCCGGGAAGTCGGACGAGTACTGATGAATGTTCTCGATTTTCGCCCCGCGCCAGCCGTAGATCGACTGGTCGTCGTCGCCGACCACCATCAGGCTGTCGCCGCCCTTGCCCAGTAGGCGCAACCAGGCGTACTGCACGGCGTTGGTGTCCTGGAACTCGTCGACGAGGATATGACGGAAGCGCTTCTGATAGTGCGCCAGCAGACCCGGGTGATCGCGCCACAGGTCGAGGGCGCGCAGCAGCAGTTCGGAGAAGTCGATGACGCCGGCGCGCTGGCAGGCCGCCTCGTAAGCTTCGTAAATGCCGCGCATGGTCGCCAGGTACAAGTCGCCGCTGGCCTGAATGTGTTGCGGACGCAGACCTTCGTCTTTCTGCCCGTTGATGAACCACTGGGCCTGACGGGCTGGCCAGCGTTGTTCGTCCAGTCCCAGCTCGCGGATCACCCGCTTGACCAGCCGCTGCTGGTCGTCGCTGTCGAGAATCTGGAACGTCTGGCTCAACCCGGCTTCCTGCCAGTGCGCCCGCAGCAAGCGGTGCGCCAGGCCGTGGAAGGTACCGACCCACATCCCGGCCGGGTTGATACCCAGCAACTGCTCGATGCGATGACGCATCTCGGCAGCGGCCTTGTTGGTGAAGGTCACCGACAGAATGGAGTGGGGCGAGGCGTTTTCGACCTGGATCAACCAGGCGATACGGTGCACCAGCACTCGGGTTTTACCGGAACCGGCACCGGCCAGGACCAACTGACGGCCAACGGGGGCTGCTACGGCCTGGCGTTGGGCATCGTTGAGGGAGTTCAGCAGAAGGGAGAGATCATCGCGCATCGGGGCATTCTAGGGTGCGCCGCAGGCCCGGGCAAACCGAGCTTTGCATTAGCCGATGAAAGCGCCGTCGATGACGACCGGTCGGTCACTGGCTACAGGCTTCGGCCCGCCTCACTCTGCGGGTTTTGCCAGTGATCGGACGGCGGAAAGTTTCCGGAAAATTATGATCTGGAGCAGTTTGGCAAAGGGGTTGGCTTGTGTATGCTCCGTCCACGTTTCGGGCCCATGCTCACTCTTATAAGAACAACAACATTGCACAAGACCCTCAGCTCAGACCTGTCGGGCCCCTCTGTGGAACCCCGGGTCATCCGCAAGCATTACGCCACCGAAATGGCGGTCGAACGCACGCGCCTGCTGTATCAGGGCTCGCTGCTGCCGACGATGTTCATGTTACTCAATGGTCTGGTCTGCGCCGCTTTGCTCTGGAGCCCGCAGCGCTATTTCGTGGTCAGCATCTGGCTGGTCTGGTTGTTGTCGCTGGTGGCACTGCGGGTGATTCAGGTCGCCGCGTTCGATTCGGCGATCCCGGATCGCCAGGCCCAGCCGATCTGGTTTCGCATGTTCCTGCTCGGCTCGACCATGACCGGTCTGACCCTGGCCGGTGCCGGCATCGCCCTGGTGCCCGCCGACAACTTCATGCAGCAAGCCTGGGTGTTCGGCCTGATCGGTGCCGCGACGTTATCGGCCAGCGTTGCCTATGCCGTCAGCCTGCCGGCGTTTCTGTCCTTTACCTTGCCGTGCCTGCTGCCGGCGATAGGCTACCTGTTCTGGGGCGGTGATGAGCAGGCGCGCGGTTGGGGCTGGCTCGGGCTGATTCTGCTCGGTTCGCTAAGCGTGGTCGCCTGGCAGGTCAATCGGCTGATTGATCGCGGCTTGCTGCGGCGCTTTCAGAATCAGCACTTGATCGAGCACCTGCAGCAAGCGCAGAACCGCAGCGAGCAGCTCAATCAGGCGCTGGCCAAGGAGATCGAACAGCGGCGCTGTGCCGAGGGCCAATTGCGTGAAGCACAGATCGAGCTGGAAGACCGCGTGGCCCAGCGCAGCCGCGAGCTGGACGTGGCCAATCAGGCGCTGAGCAAAAGCGAAGCCCGTCTGGCCCTGGCGTTGAAGGCCAGTGAACTGGGGCTGTGGGACTGGAACCTGCAAACCGACGAAGTCCACCACACGCAGATTCAGGAGCTGTTCGGCCTCGCGCCGGAGTACGTCACGGCGATCTTGCGCGACCTCAAGCCACGCCTGCACCCGGAGGATGTGCCAGGGCTCAAGCAGGCGCTGATCGAACACCTGAAAGGGCGCACCGAGGACTATCAGATCGAATACCGCGTACGTCACGGCGACGGTCATTGGGTGTGGATCGAGGATCGCGGCCGCGCCGTGGAACGCAGCGACGCTGGCCGGGTGATCCGCATGGTCGGCACCCGGCGCGACATCAGCGCGAGCAAAAGCCTTGAAGAACAGCAGCGACTGGCGGCCACGGTGTTCGAAGCGGCCAGCGAAGGCATCGTCATTCTTGATCCGAACTACGCCTTGATCGCGATCAATCAGGCGTTCAGCCGCGTCACCGGTTATGACATCGAAGACATGCTCGGGCGCAACGTCGTCGAACTGCCATGCAGTCGTGATGCGCGGCGGCACTACGTCTCGATCCGCCACGCGTTGGAGCAGCACGGCAGTTGGCAGGGCGAACTGGTGGAAACCCGCAAGAACGGCGAGCTGTATCCGCAGTGGCTGCAACTCAACGCGGTGCGCGACAGTCGAGGAAATGTCAGCCATATCGTCGGCTTCTTCGCCGATCTATCGGCGCGGCGCGAATCCGAAGAGCGCATGCGCTTCTTGACGCATTACGATGAGCTGACCGGGCTGGCCAATCGCTCGCTGTTCCGCGAACGCCTGCACGAAGCCCATCAGCGCGTGCGTCAGGGCGGGCGCCGCAGTCTGGCGCTGCTGCACATCAATCTGGATCGCTTCAAATTGCTCAACGATAGCCTCGGCCACGAGGTGGCGGATCAGCTGTTGCAGAAAATGGCTCGACGCCTGGTCAACGCCTTGCCGGAGGCCGACACCATCGCCCGACTGTCCGGTGATGAATTTGCCGTGTTGTTCGATGCCTACGGCAACCTGTCGAGCCTGGCGCGGGTCGCCACGCGGCTGTCGAGCAAGCTGCGCCTGCCGTTGACGGTCGAAGGGCATGAACTGGTGGTCAGCGCCTCGATGGGCATCAGCATGCTGCCGGACAACGCCCGGGAAATCTCTGCGCTGGTCAGTCAGTCGAACATGGCCATGCAACACGCCAAGCATCTGGGCGGCAACAATTTCCAGTTCTACACCGACAGCCTGCAGGCCAGTACCCTTGAGCGCCTGCAACTGGAAAACCAACTGCGCAAAGCCATCGAAGACAAGCAGCTCAAGGTGTTCTACCAGCCGAAGCTGTGCCTGCAAACCGGGCGCCTGAATGCGGCGGAAGCGCTGGTGCGTTGGGATCATCCAAGCATGGGCCGGGTGCCGCCGGGGGACTTCATCGGTCTGGCCGAGGAAACCGGACTGATCGGCCCGATCGGCGAGTTTGTGCTGCGCCAGGCCTGCTGGCAGGCGTGCGAGTGGCAGCGGCAAGGGCTGGAGCCGATTCGGGTATCGGTGAACCTGTCGGTGCATCAACTGCGTCAGGGCAAACTGGTCAGCCTGGTGCGCCAGGTGCTGGAGGAAACCGGGCTGGCGCCGCACTACCTCGAACTGGAACTCACCGAGAGCCAACTGCTCGACAGCGTCGAACACATCATCGCGACCTTCCAGCAATTACGCGATCTGGGGGTGAAGCTGGCGATCGATGACTTCGGCACCGGCTATTCGTCGCTGAGTTACCTGAAACGAATTCCGGTGGATTACGTGAAGATCGATCAGGCGTTCATTCGCGGACTGGGGCAGGGCAGCGAGGATGCCGCGATCACCCGGGCGATCATTGCCATGGCGCACGGGCTGTCGTTGAAAGTGGTGGCTGAAGGCGTCGAGCGGCAAGAACAGCTGGAATTTTTACGTGCTGAACGCTGCGACGAAGTGCAGGGGTATCTGATCAGTCGCCCAGTGGAGGCTGAGCGTCTGGCCGGGCTTTTGCGCGAACAGGGAAATCCGCTTTAAGGGCTACATGCACTCCATCGCGCCTGATACGGGGACATGGAGTTACGCATTGAGCAGGCAAAAAGCCAATTCATGTAGTATAACTACAAGCGTGCTACATCCTTGCCCATAAGAAGAGTCCAGCCCCTTGAATCTGCTGCAACACATCGCCCAGTCACGTCACCTGTTACGCAAGTCGGAGCTCAAGGTCGCCGACCACGTGCTGCTTGACCCTGCGGCCGTGATGCACAGTTCCATGGCCGACCTGGCCCACAGCGTCGGCATCAGCGAGCCGACCATTGTGCGTTTCTGCCGGGCCATCGGCTGCTCCGGGTTTCAGGATCTCAAGCTGAAACTGGCGCAAAGCCTGGCCGCTGGTGCCAGCTTCGGTCAGTTCGCGATCCATGAGGACGACTCGGTCGCCGACTACAGCCTGAAAATTTTCGACACTACCCTGCACACTCTGATGGAGGTTCGCGAGAAGCTCGATCCGGTGGAATTGCAGCGTGCGGTGACGTTGATGTCCCAGGCCCAGCGTGTCGAGTTCTATGGCTTTGGTGCGTCAGGCGCGGTGGCGGCGGATGCGCAGCACAAGTTTTTCCGTCTGCTGCTGACGGCGGCGGCGTATTCCGACCCGCACATGCAGGCGATGTCGGCGGTGACCTTGAAGCCGACCGATGTGGCGATCTGCATTTCTCAGTCCGGGCGCTCCAAGGATCTGCTGATCACCGCCAACCTCGTTCGCGAGAGCGGCGCTTCGCTGATCACCTTGTGCCCGAGCCAGACACCGCTGGCCGAGCTGTCGACCGTCAACCTGGCGATCGATGTGCATGAAGACACCGAAATCTATACGCCGCTGACCTCGCGCATCGCCCATCTGGTGGTGATCGACGTGCTGGCCATGGGCGTGGCCATGGCGCGCGGGCCAAGTCTGGTCAATCACCTGAAGAGCGTGAAGCGCAGCCTGCGCAGCTTGCGGCTATCCCCCAAGGCCGTGAAAGCTCTGGACGATTAAAGCAAGGTCGTTCCGACCTTATTCGCGAGCAAGCCCGCTCCCACAGGGGATCTCTGGTGACCACAGATTTTGTGTCATATCGAGATCAAATGTGGGAGCGGGCTTGCTCGCGAAAGCGTCCTCAATAGCACCGCAATCGGCAAAGTTTCATCGCACTGTCATCCCTGCGCAGCCAAACCGTCATCCGTCCCGCCTATCGTGAAACTCCCGTACTCGCCTTGGGAGACTCGAAATGGCTCAGCCCTACGAAGAACGCAACAGCGCCGCGAAAACCCGTCGTCAGCAGGAAGACCAGCGCCGCATGGAATTCCGTCGCGCGATCGAAGATCGCTTCGAACTTCGTCAGCTTCAAAGCGAAATCAGCGATTTTCCCGAGGACATCGAACTCAACTACTGGCAGGCAGCGCCCGCAGCTTCCCGTCGAAGCGTTCAACCAGCGCGCTGATCTGCACCCGTTCGCTGCGGATAAACGCCAGGAAGGCGTGCGCCACCGGTGACAGGCGTTTGGCCTTGGCTTGCACCAGGCACCAGCTGCGAAACAGCGGCAACTCTTCGACCGGCAGCT
Source organism: Pseudomonas sp. PS01299 (assembly GCF_029960145.1). NCBI lineage: Bacteria > Pseudomonadati > Pseudomonadota > Gammaproteobacteria > Pseudomonadales > Pseudomonadaceae > Pseudomonas > Pseudomonas sp. PS01299. The sequence continues at coordinate 53,753 of NZ_JASCPO010000011.1, forward strand.
CGACCAGGCCGCCGGTCGCCAGCTCCAGGTTCAGGGCGTGGCGCGTCAACAGCGCCAGGCCCAGACCCGCCACTACGCATTCGCGCTGGGCTTCAGCCGAGGCCACTTCCTGGGTCTGGGTGAAGTGCACGCGTTTCTCCTTGAAATACTCTTCACAGGCCAGCCGCGTACCCGAACCGGGTTCGCGGATCAGCAGCGTGTAAGGTTCAAGATCCTGCAAACGCAGCGGTCCCATGTGTGCCAACGGATGGTCCGGGCGCGCCACGGCAACAATCGGATTGTTGAGAAACGGCAGAAATTCCAGGCCCATGTCCTGCGGCACCATCGACATGATCACCAGATCATCGCGATTGTCCGAGAGGCGGCGAATCACCTGGCCTCGGTTGACCACGGTCAGTTGCAGGTTCACTTCCGGGTGCTGGCGCTTGAACGCGGCGAACAGGTGCGGCACGAAGTATTTAGCGCTGGATTCCACCGCAAGTTTCAGTTGCCCCTGCAGCGAGCCCTGCATGTCCGACAGCTGCATGTCGAGGTTTTCCAGGCGGCCGAAGATGTCCCGGCTGGCGCGCTGCAGGGCTTCGGCGGCCTCGGTCATGTAGAGTTTTTTGCCGACATAATCGAATAATGGCTGCCCGATCAGCTCTTCCAGCTGACGAATCTGTAGGCTGACGGCCGGTTGTGTCAGAGACATTTCATCGGCTGCGCGGCTGTAGGAACGTAAATCACACACTTCGTTGAAGATCTGCAACTGGCGTAATGTCATACGCATCAAGGACTTACGCATTTTTTATAGGCTCTGACGGCAGGCTGATGGTTTAACTATAAGTCTTTGCTTATGCCTGACCCAATTTTTATTCATTTTTGTTAATCCATTGTGAGGGCTAGTGTGGGGCTGCGACTAAATTGAAACATTTAGTCACGCGTCGACCTGGGTCTAGCAGGTCGTGGTGCCACCGGCTCAAGGGAATTTCCAAGTGATAAAAAAGATCCTGATCGCCAACCGTGGTGAGATTGCCGTACGAATCGTGCGAGCCTGCGCCGAGATGGGCATTCGCTCGGTAGCGATTTTTTCTGACGCCGATCGCCATGCCCTGCATGTGAAGCGTGCGGACGAAGCCCACAGCATCGGTGCCGAGCCACTGGCCGGCTACCTCAACCCGCGCAAGCTGGTGAACCTGGCGGTGGAAACCGGTTGCGATGCATTGCACCCCGGTTACGGCTTTCTCTCGGAAAATGCCGAGTTGGCAGACATCTGCGCCGAACGTGGAATCAAATTCATCGGCCCGTCGGCAGAAGTCATTCGCCGCATGGGCGACAAGACCGAAGCCCGGCGCAGCATGATCAAGGCCGGTGTGCCGGTCACCCCGGGCACCGAAGGCAACGTGTCGGGTATCGAAGAAGCCCTGACCGAGGGCGACCGAATCGGTTACCCGGTGATGCTCAAGGCCACCTCCGGTGGTGGCGGGCGCGGCATTCGTCGCTGCAACAGCCGCGAAGAACTCGAACAGAACTTCCCTCGGGTGATCTCCGAAGCGACCAAGGCCTTCGGTTCGGCAGAAGTGTTCCTGGAAAAATGTATCGTCAATCCCAAGCACATCGAAGCGCAGATCCTCGGCGACAGCTTCGGCAACGTCGTGCACCTGTTCGAGCGTGACTGCTCGATCCAGCGCCGCAACCAGAAGCTCATCGAAATCGCCCCGAGCCCGCAACTGACCCCGGAACAGCGCGCCTACATCGGCGACCTGTCGGTGCGTGCGGCCAAGGCTGTGGGCTACGAGAACGCCGGCACCGTGGAGTTCCTGCTCGCCGAGGGCGAGGTGTACTTCATGGAGATGAACACCCGGGTGCAGGTGGAGCACACCATCACCGAAGAAATCACCGGGATCGATATCGTCCGCGAACAGATCCGCATCGCCTCCGGCCTGCCGCTGTCGGTGAAGCAGGAAGACATTCAGCATCGTGGTTTCGCGTTGCAGTTCCGCATCAACGCTGAGGATCCGAAAAACAACTTCCTGCCGAGCTTCGGCAAGATCACCCGCTACTACGCCCCTGGCGGCCCCGGCGTGCGCACCGACACGGCGATCTACACCGGCTACACCATTCCGCCGTTCTACGACTCGATGTGCCTGAAACTGGTGGTCTGGGCGCTGACCTGGGAAGAGGCAATGGACCGTGGCTTGCGGGCGCTGGACGACATGCGCCTGCAAGGCGTGAAGACCACCGCCGCGTACTACCAGGAAATCCTGCGCAACCCGGAATTCCGTAGCGGCCAGTTCAATACCAGCTTCGTGGAAAGCCATCCTGAACTGACCAACTACTCGATCAAGCGCAAACCCGAAGAGCTGGCCCTGGCCATCGCCGCCGCCATCGCCGCCCACGCAGGCCTGTGAGGAATACAACAATGTCCAAGAAAATTTTCGTAACCGACACCATCCTGCGCGACGCTCACCAATCGCTGCTCGCCACCCGCATGCGCACTGAAGACATGCTGCCGATCTGTGACAAGCTCGATAAGGTCGGCTACTGGTCGCTGGAGTGCTGGGGCGGTGCGACGTTCGACGCCTGCGTGCGCTTTCTGAAAGAAGACCCGTGGGAGCGTCTGCGCCAACTGCGCGCCGCGCTGCCCAACACTCGTCTGCAAATGCTCCTGCGTGGGCAGAACCTGCTCGGCTATCGCCACTACAGCGACGACGTGGTCAAAGCTTTCGTTGCCAAGGCTGCGGTCAACGGCATCGACGTTTTCCGCATCTTCGACGCGATGAACGACGTGCGTAACCTGCGCGTGGCCATCGAAGCGGTGAAGGCTGCTGGCAAACACGCCCAGGGCACCATCGCTTACACCACCAGCCCGGTGCACACCATCGACGCGTTTGTGGCGCAAGCCAAGCAGATGGAAGCCATGGGTTGCGACTCGGTGGCGATCAAGGACATGGCCGGTCTGCTCACGCCATACGCCACCGGCGAACTGGTTCGCGCACTGAAAGCCGAGCAGTCGCTGCCAGTGTTCATCCACTCGCATGACACGGCTGGTCTGGCGGCGATGTGCCAATTGAAAGCCATCGAAAACGGTGCCGATCACATTGATACCGCGATCTCCAGCTTCGCCTCGGGCACCAGCCATCCAGGCACCGAGTCGATGGTTGCTGCGCTTAAAGGCACCGAGTACGACACCGGTCTGAACCTGGAACTGCTGCAGGAGATCGGTCTGTACTTCTACGCCGTGCGCAAGAAGTACCACCAGTTCGAAAGCGAGTTCACCGCCGTCGATACCCGTGTGCAAGTCAACCAGGTACCCGGCGGGATGATCTCCAACCTCGCCAACCAGCTGAAAGAGCAGGGCGCACTGAACCGCATGGCCGAAGTGCTGGCGGAAATCCCGCGTGTACGGGAAGACCTCGGTTTCCCGCCACTGGTGACGCCGACTTCGCAGATCGTCGGCACCCAGGCGTTCTTCAACGTGCTGGCCGGTGAGCGCTACAAGACCATCACCAACGAAGTGAAGCTGTACCTGCAAGGCGGCTACGGCAAGGCGCCGGGCGTGGTTAACGAGAAGCTGCGCCGTCAGGCCATCGGCAGCGAAGAGGTGATCGACGTACGTCCGGCCGATCTGCTCAAGCCGGAAATGACCAAGCTGCGTGCCGACATCGGTGCGCTGGCCAAGTCCGAAGAAGACGTGCTGACTTTCGCCATGTTCCCGGACATCGGCCGCAAGTTCCTCGAAGAGCGTGCCGCCGGCACCCTCGTTCCGGAAGTGCTGTTGCCGATCCCTGAGGCCGGTGGTGTGGCGAAGGCCGGCGGCGAAGGCGTGCCGACCGAGTTTGTCATCGACGTCCACGGCGAAACCTACCGCGTCGACATCACCGGTGTCGGCGTGAAGGCCGAAGGCAAGCGTCACTTCTACCTGTCCATCGACGGCATGCCGGAAGAAGTGGTGTTCGAACCGCTCAACGAATTCGTCGGCGGTGGCAGCAGCAAACGCAAACAAGCATCGGCACCGGGCCACGTCAGCACCACCATGCCGGGCAACATCGTCGATGTGCTGGTCAAGGAGGGCGACACCGTCAAGGCCGGTCAGGCGGTGCTGATCACCGAAGCGATGAAGATGGAAACCGAAGTTCAGGCAGCGATTGCCGGCAAGGTCACCGCCATCCATGTGGCTAAGGGCGACCGGGTGAATCCTGGCGAAATCCTGATCGAGATCGAAGGCTGAGATAACTGCCGCGATCCAACGCTTTAAACCTCGGGGGGGCATGTGCTCCCCTTTTTTTTGCCTGCAATTTATCTGCACCAAGGCCCTTTGCAGAGGTGAGCCTGCTCGCGATAGCGGTGTATTGGTTTCTACGTACGTCGACTGATCTACCGC
>NZ_JASCPO010000120.1:0-17753 GCF_029960145.1 Pseudomonas sp. PS01299
GCTTGCTCCCGCTTGAGCGCGTAGCGCTCACAAAATCTTCAGGGCCGCTTCGCGACCCAGCGGGAGCAAGCTCCCTCGCCACAGGTTACGGATGCATCAGGCGATCACAATTCCATCGGCACTGAGGCTATTCAGCGCCACCCCAACCAGCGTCACCGAATCCCCACCAAACTTCAGCACCGTGTCCTGCCCCACCATCGAGGCATGCGCGCGGAAGTCATCATTGGGCAATACACCCTGCACGCCAAGGAACACCAGTTTGTCGTTGGACGTAAATCCCACCACCCGATCCTGACCAAACGCGCCGTTGAACAGGAACGTATCCGCCCCGCCCCCGGACTCCATCAGGTCATTGCCGGCGCCACCGACAAACACGTCGTTGCCAACGCCGCCGACCAAGTGGTCGTTGCCATCCAGGCCAAACAACCAGTCACCACTCGCGTGAGCCTTGAGCGTATCGGCGCCGCTGGTGCCCTTCACGCTGGACTCGTACTGCGTGACGTTGTTGCCGACCTTCAGACCGCTAGCCGTGACGCTGTGGGTCACGTCGTCCTTGAACAGCCCCCAGAGAAAGCCCGGCTCCTTGGTGACGATGCTGCCGATGTCGCGGGTGATGCTGATCCCGCCGTTGGCGTCGCGCACATACAGGTTGCCGGCGCCATCGTTGGCGAAGTCGAAGGTGTTCACCGACTTCTGCAAATCGAGGGTGTTGTTGCCGGCGCCACCGAGAATCACGTTGTAGCCACCACCGTCACGGAACGTGTCATTGCCGGCGCGACCTTCGAGGTAGTCGTTGCCGCTGCCGCCCTGGATCAGGTCGTTGCTGTCGCTGCCGATGATGAACGTGCTGCCCTTGTGGGTTTCGGCGTTGCGGTTGAGGTCCTGCACCCAGGTGTTGGCCCGCGCCGGGTCCGACAGGTTGGCGACGATGATCGTCGAGTCCTTGCTGGTCAGGTCGTAGAACTTCGACTCGATGATCCGGTTCATGCCGTCGCCGTAAGCGGTCGGCAGGTGCGAGATCCAGGTCGGGATGTTGAGGATGGAGAACGGCAGCAGATTCCACGCGGTCGAGGCGTAGTGATCGTTGAAGCTGACGATGTTGTCGGTGGCCGACTCCTTGGGCGCGTCGTGCACGCCGACCGAGGCGCCGGTGAAAGTCGAGCCGTCGAGGGCACGGAACACCGGATCGTTTTCGTAACCGACGTTGAGCACCTTGTCGGTGCCGCTCTGGGTCGGCGAGGCGTAGGCAATGTAGTTGGAATCGGCGAAGAACCCGCCCCACTTGCCGCCGCTCAGATCGGCCATGCTGTTGACCGCCAGCCCGCCGAGGCTGTGGCCGCTGACCAGCACGTCCTTGCCGCTGAGGCCGTTGGCCTTGGCGAACGCCACCACGTCATTCAGTAGATTACCGAACGCTTCGCCGACGTAATTCTTGGCGTAGTCCTTGGGACCGAACGCTGCAAGCAGGTCGTTGATCACGTCGCCGATGGAATCGAGGATCAGGTTTTCCCGTGGGCCGCTGGTGCCGCGAAAGGCGATACCGATTTCCGTGAGATGGCCCTGGGCGTCGTACTTGCCGAGGATTTCCACCTGAGCGGTGGTGTAACCGGCCTTCTCACCGAAGAAGGTTCCGCGCGCGTCGGTCTTGCCGTCGTAGCCCAGTTGCGAGGCGGTGATCGGTGTCCAGCCAGCTTTTTTCACGGCGTCAAGGGCGAGTTTTTCCGAGTCGGGGTTCCACGGAATACCGGGAATCACCCCTTGCGAATCAGTACCGCCGAGCAGTGCGGTGACCAACGTGGCCGGCAGGCCGAGGCCGAAGCCGTTGTGCTGATAACCGGCGGCAAAGCCGTTATCGAGGTTGTGGTAGGAATACAGCGTGATCGCCATGGCATCGCTGAACAGCGCCTTGGAATCGGCTGTGCCGAAGTTCTTGTAGTCATACACACCCATTGCTATTGCCTCTCTTTTGTTGGAATTGTCAGAGATAGCTCACAGCCAGGACGCCCCTCACGGGCACGCCCCGGAGCATTTCAGTACTACTTGCATTGCTTTTAACTGTAGGAGTGAGCCTGCTCGCGATGAGACCGTGTCAGGCAACATGGATGGAGACTGACTGACCGCGATCGCGAGCAGGCTCACTCCTACAGGGTTTGTCTTAACAAGGAGCTAGGCGAACACGAACGCCGAGTCCGACAGGTTAGCCACTCCCACCCCGACCAGGGTCACGGCATATTCGCCAATCTTCAGCACGGTATCGGCCCCCGACTGCACAGCATGCTGCTTGTAGTCGTAGCCCTGCCCCGCGCCTTCGACGCCCATGAACACCAGTTTGTCGCTGCCCTGGTAACCATTGATCGCATCAAAACCGAACGCGCCGCTGAAGAGGAAGGTGTTGTTGCCACCCACCGCCGTCATCACATCGTTGCCGGCGCCGCCGACGAAGGTTACGTGGCCCTTGTCGCTGATCAGCTTGTCATCGCCACCCAGCCCGAACAGCCAGTCACCCTCGGCGCTGGCGTGTAGTGCGTTGCCATACGCATCGCCGTTGAGCGAATGGGTGTACTGGGTCAGTTCGCTGCCATTGGTCAAACCCTTGGCCGTGACACCCCAGGTGATTTCCTTGCTGCCCCACCACGAACCCGACTCCTTGCTCACCAGCGCGCCGATGTCGCGGGTCATGCTGATGCCGCCGTAGGCGTCGCGCACGTACAGCGTGCCGTCACCGTCGTTGGCGAAGCTGAAGTTCTGCAGCGGTTTCTGCAGCTCGAAGGTGTTGTGGCCCTGACCACCGAGGAGGATGTTGAAACCACCGTCATCGCGGAAGCGGTCATCGCCGCCCAGGCCTTCGAGGAAGTCGTTACCCGCCCCGCCCTTGAGCCAGTCGTTGCTCTGCGTACCGATGATGAAGGTGCTGCCGGTGTGCAGCTCGCCGCTGCGCCCCAGATCCTCGACCCAGGTCTTGCCCCGGGACGATTCCTCAAGGTTGGAGACGATGAGGGTCGAGTCCTTGTGCGTGAGGTTGTAGAACTTCGAATCGATCACCCGGTTCAAGCCATCGGCATACCCGAGCGAGCTGTGGGCCGACCAGTTCAGCGGATTGACGATGCTGAACGGCACCAGGTTCTGCGCGGTGGACGCATAGTTGTCGGTGAAATTGACGATGTTGTCGGTGGTCGACTCGTGCGGCCCGTCGTGCTTGCCCAGCGAACCGCTGCTGAACGTGGTGCCGTCCAGCGCACGGAACACCGGATCGTTTTCGTAACCGATGTTCAGCACGTTGTTGCCGGTGCTGCTCTGGGTCGGCGAAGCGAACGCGATGTAGTTGGCGTCCTTGAAGAAACCGCCCCAGTTGCTGGCACTCAACTCGGCCACGCTGTTGACCCCTAGCCCGCCGAGGCTGTGGCCGCTGAACAGCACGTCCTTGGCGGCGATGCCGTTGGCGATGGCAAACGCGGCAACGGACTTGAGCAGGTTGTCGAAGGCGTTTTTCGCGTAGTTGCTCGCGTAATCCGATGGGCCGATGGCGGCCAGCAGGTTGTTCTTCATGTCGCCGAAGGTGTCGCTGTAACCCAGCCCGCCAGTGCCGCGAAAGGCCACGCCGAGGCCGATCAGCTTGCCGCCGGCGTCGTACTTGCCGAGCACTTCGGCCTCGGCGCTGGTGAAGCCGTCCTTCTCGCCGAAGAACGTGCCTTGGGCGCCGACCTTGCCCTGATAACCCAGCGCCGTGGCGCTGAGCGGTTTCCAGGCGGTGGCCGGCAACGGCTGGCCGGTTGGCGTGTAGGCATACAGCGTCAGTGCGATGGCATCGCTGTACAACGCTTTGCCGTCGGCTTTTTTATAATCGAACAATCCCATGTTGTGCTCTCTCTTCCTTCAAAACCGGCAGCCCCCAAGGGACTGCCGGCACGCTTTTAGAACTGCCAGTCGAGGGTCAGACCCACACCGTGGTCCTTCTCGTTGTTACCGATCAGTCCGTTGTAGTCCAGGTTGACCCGGACATCGCGATTGAGCGCCAGCCCGGCGCGTACGCCGACCACCGCCGCATCACGATCCATCGACACACTCTGCACAGTGAAGGCGCTGTTGCCATTGGCGAAGGCCAGGTGGCTGTCAGCATCGACACTGCTCAGGTTGTGCTGCCAGCCGAGGGTCGCGCCCAGTTCCAACCGATGTTTGTCCGACAGCGCGAAGCTGCGCTTGGCACGCACACCAAGGGTCGACAGCACCACGTCGCGGTTGTCTTCGCCGCTCTTGAGCGCCGCAGCATCACCCTTCTCGGTGAAGCTGTCGGTGTTCAAGTGCACGTACGACAGGTTGGCGAACGGCTCCAGATTCAACGGTTGCAGGCGCAGATCGTAAGCCGCTTCGGTGAACACCTGAGTGGTCGCCGCATCGTGCTTGGTTTTCTCTTTGCCATTGACGCCCGCGAACTGCAGATCACGCTTCACATCCACGCGATGCCAGCTGTAAGCCGCACCGGCGGTCAGACGCAGCGCATCAATCTGATGCCCCAGGTACGCACCCAGGTGGTAGCTGTCGACCGAGGCCGACGAATGCGTGTCGCTGCCCATGTTCAACGAGCTGTCGCTATAACCGGTAACGAAACCCAGACGCGTATCTTCAGCAATCAAACCGTCGACACCGGCCAGCAGCCCGCCAATGGAGCTGTTGGAGTCGGCGTTTTCATGGCCGCCATCGCTCTTGCCCCACGAACCCAGTACCTTGACCCAGGCGTTGCTGCGGTCGTCGGTCGGTGCGTCGGCATTGAACAGATCACGCTCACGCAGACGCTCGCCCACCGCTTCACGCAGGTAGCGGCTGTCGTTGATCAGCATCGTACCGATGGCCGGGTGAATTTCGCCGGACAGTTGCTGGAAGGCTTGTTGCGCCGAGGCCGCGTTCGGCGACAGCAACAGGGTTTCGAACAGCGCATTGCCCGCGCCCAGACCCTCGGCAGCCGCGCCAACCGCACGCTGGTTTGGGGTCAGGCCGACACTGGCGAACGACGCGCCGTTGCGCCCGACGTCCAGTTGCACGCCGTTTGCCGAGTACGCCAGGGTGCCGCCGAGGAACGCGTAGTTCGGCAGCACTTGCCCGAACTGGCCTTGGATGCCACCGGCCGCTTGCAGGATGTTGAACTGCGAACCGAGCAGGCTCTTCACTTCAGTCGTCGTCAGCAAGGTCGGGCTGTTTTCCAGCGACAGACTGACCGTGGCGCCATCGATCACCGCTTTGCCACCGGCAACGATCTTGTCGCTGCTGGTCGGCGATACTTCTACCGCGTAGGTCGAACCGCGCTCGAAGGTCACGTCACCGGCGACGTTCAGCGTGCCGATCGAGTTGCCCGGGGCGACGGTACCGCCGCTTTTCGCGGTCAGTGCACCGATGCGGCCGTTACCGCCGAGGATGCCGCTGTCGTTGACCGTGACCGCCGAAGCCAGCGAGCCATTGATCGCCAGACGCCCCTGATTGACCAGAGTCGGGCCGCTGTAGGTGTTGTTGCCGGTCAGCACCAGCGTGCCGATGCCCTGCTTGGTCAGGCCGCCGTGACCGGAAATGTCGTTGCGCCAGGTGTCGAGGCCGCAAGTGATGTCGGTGCACAGGCGCTCGGTCGGTTTGCCCTTGTCGATGATCGCGCCGATGCCCGGCAAGTCCGCGACAAACTGCCCGGAACCGTAGGCCCCCTGAATGCGGAACTCTTCCGGGATGTCCTGCTCGGTGACGAACATCGCCGGGCCGTCGATGCCTTTGCGCAGGTTGATCATGCCCCAGCCGTACAAGGCGTCGATGCCCGGTGCGCCGAGGTCGGTGGCGGTGGTACGCAGCACCGTGGCGACCTGATCGCCCGTCATGTACGGGAAGCGCTCCATCAACACCGCCATCGAGCCCGCCACATGCGGTGCGGCCATCGAGGTGCCGTTGTAGTTCTTGTAGCCGGTGGTCAGGTTATCGGCGTTGGTGCCGCTGATGATCGAGCTGTAGATCTGCGTGCCCGGCGCCGAGACGCAGAAGCTCGCGGTGTAGCCGCAGCGCGAGGAAAACGTACTCATGATGTACGGATTGGCGCTGGCCAGATCCGGGTTCTTCTGCAACGCGGCGACGGTGATCCAGTTCGGCGCGATGTCCGGCACGAAGTAGCCGAGGCCGGCGATGGCGTCCGGGTTGTTCAGGTTGTAATCGTTACCGGCGGCGAAGATCGTCACGATGCCGCTGCGGGCGGCGGCGATGGCGCCGTCGTAGGCGCCGCCGGGCTTGGTGCCGAGCAGTGTGCGGATCTCGTTGAACTGCACTTGCGCGTCGTTGACGGTGAAGTGCGGATACGCCGGGTCGCGGCCGCCGAGGTCGAAACGGTCAGTGATGCCGATGCCCCAGCTGTTGTTGATGATCCGCGCGCCACTGGCGATCAGCGCATCCCAACCGGCCTTGTACACCGCGCCGTCGTTGCCACGGACGATGCCGTCTTCCGGGCCCGGGTCGCCGTTATCCGCGCTGATGATCTGCGCACCGAACGCCACGCCGTGCATCGGCCCGCCGTCACGGCTGCCGGCAGCGATGCCACCGACGTGGGTGCCGTGGGCACCGAGCTTGCCGTCGGAACCGACCGAAGGCGAACCGTCATAGCGGAACGCGTCCCCGGCTTTGACCGGGATGTACGGGTCGGTGTATTCGCGGATCCCGCTGGTGACCAGGGTGATGACTTTATTGGCACCGGAGAACTCCGGGTGCGCGGCGTACACCGGCTGGTCAAAGATCCCCAGTTTCACACCTTTGCCGGTGTAACCGGCGGCGTAGGCGTAATCCGCGCCGATGGCGCCCAGGCCCCAGTCAGCCTTGAATTCGGCGCTGCGCCAACTGGCGGGATCGCCGCTGCGGCCGCTTTCCACGTAAGGCGCCGCGTGCGCGGTGCCCCAGGTGGTCAGTGCGCAGAGCATGGCGCAATTGAGGGTTTTCATGGCGAAGCGACCGCCCGTTTGCGCGGGGGTTTTGTTGTTATTCATCCAGCGACCTTCCTTAGTGTTGTTGCGAAAAATCCGTGTACCAGGCCCACACCCGGGCATGGGAAATAACGCTTGTGGCGAGGGGATTTATCCCCGATGGGGCGCGAAGCGACCCCGAGCAGCTTCCAGTAACCGAGTTGTCCGGGTGAGCGACTGCTGCGCAGTCGATCGGGGATAAATCCCCTCGCCACAAGTGTGTGTTCACCTGACCTGCGGGGTTTGTTTCAGAACTGCCAGTTCAGGCTCAGCCCCACGCCGTGGCTCTTCTCGCGGTTGGCCAGTTGTCCGTTGTAATCGAGGTTGACTCGCACGTCCTTGCTCAGCGCCAGGCTGGCTTGTACGCCGACCAGCGCCGCGTCACGCACCAATGCCGAACTCTCGACCGCGTACGGTGTGCTACCGCTGGCAAAGCGCAGATGCTGTTCGGCGTCGATGTCGCTGAGGCTGTGCTGCCAGCCGAGGTGGCCGCTGACGTCCAGTGCCTGTTGCGCCGACAAATTGAAGCGCTTAACCGCACGCACACCGAGGGTGCTGAGCACAGCATCACGCTGCTCGCCGGAGCTCTTCAGCGCCGCCGCGTCGCCCTTTTCGGTGAAGCCTTCGGTATCCAGATGCACGTAAGCGAGGTTGGCGAACGGCTCCAGCGCCAGTGGCTGCAGGTTCAGCCGGTAAGCCGCTTCGCCAAAGACCTGGGTGCTGGCCGCATCGACCTTGGCTTTCTGTTTGGCGCTGACGTCGCCGTATTGCAGATCGCGCTTCACATCGGCGCGATGCCAGCTGTAGGCCGCGCCAGTGCTCAGGCGCCAGGCGCCGATGTCATGACCGGCGTAAGCGCCGAGGTGATAGCTGTCGACCTTGGCCGACGAATGCGTGTCCGAGCCCATGTTCAGCGAGCTGTCGCTGTAACCGGTGACCAGACCGATGCGCGTCTTCTCGTCCAGCGCGCCGTCAACACCGGCGAGCAAACCGCCGATTGAGGTGCTGTAGCGCGAGGTGTCGTTACCTGAGTTGGTCGAACCCCAGGCGCCGAGGGCCTTGATCCAGCCATTGCTTTGCGTGGCGTTGGCATCGTGCAGACGCTCACCGACCGCGTCGCGCAACTGGCGGCTGTCATTGATCAGCATCGAGCCGAGCGCCGGGTAGATTTCGCCGCTCAATTGCTGGAAGGCTTGCTGCGCCGAGGCGGCAGACGCCGACAGCAGCAGGCTTTCGTACACCGAATTGCCGGCGCCGAGGCCTTCGACGGCGGCCGCCACCGCACGCTGATTCGGGGTCTGCCCGACGCTGGCGAACGAGGTGGCGTTGCGCTGAATGTCGAGCTGAATGGCGTTGGCCGTGTAGTCGAGGTTGCCGCCGATGAACAGGTAATCCGGCAGCACCGCGCCGAACTGGCCCTGAATACCACCGGCCGCTTGCAAAATGTCGTACGAATGGCCGAGCAGGCTGCGGGTTTCAGTGGTGCTGAGCAGGGTCGGACTGTTTTCCAGCGACAGGCTGACCGTGGCACCGCTGATGCTCGCGGTGCCGCCAGCGACGATGCGGTCGCTGCTGGTCGGCGACAGCTCGACCGCGTAGGTCGAGCCTGGGGCGAAGGTCACGTCACCGGCCACGCTTAAGGTGCCAATGGAGTTGCCCGGCGCTACGCGGCCGCCGCTGTTGGCGAGCAACGAGGCGATCCGCCCGGAACCGCCGAGGGTGCCGCTGTCGTTGACGGTCACCGCCGAGGCCAGCGAGCCGTTGACGCTCAACAAGCCGCCATTGACCGTGGTCGGGCCACGGAAAGTGTTGTCGCCGGTCAGCAGCAAGCGCCCTGCCCCGGACTTGATCAGGCTGCCCTGATAGACCCGCGTCGCCGCTGCGGCATCGCGCGCCATACCGACGGCGTAGTCGGTCTGATCCTGCTGAGTGGCGCCGGCCGGAATACCGTTCTGCCAGCCCTTGTCCTGCAAGGTCTGCTGCCAGGCGCCGTGTTCGGCGAGGTCTTCGCGCTGGCGCTGAATCAATGCCTTGTCGGAGATGTCATTGCCCCACACATCGCTTTGCCCGGCCGCCAGGTTGGCATCGAACGCGCCAAGCAACTGCCCCGGCCCGCGCATCGCCCGGTTCAGGTTGGCCACGCCCCAGCCGACCCGCTCGGTCGGCGCATCGGTAATCGAGCCGTCGAGTTGCGTGGCGGTGGTCAGCAGCACTTCGAGCGCCTGCTGATTATTCATGTACGGGTAGCGTTCCATCACCAGCGCCAGTGCCCCGGTAGCGTGCGGCGCGGCCATCGAGGTGCCGGACTTGATTGCGTAATCGCCACCCGGAATGGTGCTGTCGATCTTCGCCCCCGGCGTGGTGATGCACCAGTATTTGGCGATACCGCACTGGTTGTACTTTTGCTGATTGCTTTGGTCCAGCCCGGAAACTGCCAGCCAGTGGCCTTCGAGGTCCGGCTGAAAGTACGGCAGCGCCGAGCGCACGCTGGCGTTCGGGTAGCCGCTGTTGCCGGCACTGAACACGTTGATCACGCCACGACGCGAGACGTCCGCCGCCGCGTCGAGCCAGGTGCCCTGATTCCAGTGCTGGGCGTAAGCGGCATGCAGATCGGCCAGGGTGCGATAGCTGACATCCGGCGGCTGACTGCCCCAACTGTTGTTGATTGCGCGCACGCCGGCAGCGGCCAGGGCGTCATACGCGGCTTTGAAATAACGCGGGTCGGGTTTCGGGCCGAACAGAAAGCTGTCGTTGTTGTTGGTGTTGCCGACGTAGATTTGCGCGTTGTACGCCACCCCGTGCATGCCGGTGCCGTCACGGCTCGCGCCCATGGTGCCGACCACGTGGGTGCCGTGGGAATCGTTGTTGGGGTTGAGGGTGCCGTTGACGTTGAACAGTGAGCCGTCGACGTAACTGCCGGAGGCCAGCACCGGGTGGTAGCGGTCGCTGGCGAACTCGGGGTGGCCGGCATCGAAGCCGGAGTCGAGGGCGCCGATCTTCACGCCTTTGCCGGTGATGCCGGCAGCGTAGGCCTGATCCGCCTGCATCCGCGCAAGGCCCCAGTCACGCTGGAATTCGGCGCTGCGCCAACTGGCGGGATCGCCGGGCTTGCCGGTTTCAAGGTACTGCGCATTGGCTTGCGCGATGGAAACTGCGAGCAACAGGGTGCCGACCGCTGCCGGCTTGATGCGTACTTCCATGTTCACCACTCACTTTTATTGTTTTATGCAGGTTCTTCTGCGGTGTAAAACCCTCACCCCAGCCCTCTCCCAGAGGGAGAGGGAGCCAATCCGGGTGTCTTGAGCCATGCATCGACCTGAGAAACCGAGTCGATTATGGATTCAGCACCGCTCACTCATATCGGTGCCCATCTGGAACATCCCCCATTCAGTCCCCTCTCCCTCTGGGAGAGGGAGCCAATCCGGGTGTCTTGAGCCATGCATCGACCTGAGAAACCGAGTCGATTATGGATTCAGCACCGCTCACTCATATCGGTGCCCATCTGGAACATCCCCCATTCAGTCCCCTGTCCCTCTGGGAGAGAGAGCCAATCCGGGTGTTTTGAGCCATGCATCGACCTGAGAAACCGAGTCGATTATGGATTCAGCACAGCTCACTCATATCGGTGCCCATCTGGAACATCCCCCATTCAGTCCCCTCTCCCTCTGGGAGAGGGTTAGGGTGAGGGCCACTCCCAAGCCATGCACATTAGCGATGAGCAACACCGAACGCCTCATCCACCCGCGCCAGATCCTGTTCGTTCAACGTCCCCGCGTAGTAATGCAGCTTGGTCCAGGCCATCAAGTAGTCGTAGCGCGCCTGGGCCAGATCGCGGCGGGTGGTAAACAGTTGCTGTTCGGCGTTCAGCGCATCGAGGTTCGTCCGTTCACCGCCAAGAATGCTTTGCTTGGTCGACACCACCAGTGCTTCAGCCGAGGCCAGGGCCTTCTGGTAGGCGCGCAGTTTGTTGACGCCCGACAGGCAGGCGCTGAACTGGCGGCGCAGTTCGATCAGCGTCTCGCGGGTCTTGCCGTCGAGTTCGTATTCCGCCTGCTCCATGGTGCGGCTGGCCTGACGGGTCGAGGCCGATACCCCGCCACCGGCATACAGTGGAACGTTGACTTCAAAGCCGATGGTATTGGTGTCGTAGCGCTGGTTATAGGTGTTGCCGCTGTCCGATTCAGTCTTGCGGATCGACGCGTAGGCACTGACTTTCGGCAGGTGCCCGGCGCGGTTGCGCTCGACTTCGTACTTGGCCACTTCCACCGCCTGGCGTTGCGACGCCAGATTGGGATTGTTGCTGATCGCCAGCTCATGCCAGGTGTCGTAGTTGGCCGGCATCAGCGCGAAGGTCTGGAAATTCTGATCCAGTGGTGCCAGCTCGCTGATGTCCACCGTCTGCACGCCGACCAGCGCGCCCAACTCGCGCAGCGCCGCGTCCTGCTCGTTGCGCGCCTCGATCTCTTCGGCGGTCGCCAGTTCATAGCGCGACTCGGCTTCGAGAATGTCGGTGCGGGTGCCCTCGCCCTGCTTGAACATGTGCTCGTTCTGTTGGAACTGCTGCTCATAGGCCTTTTTCTTGGCCTGGGCGATGTCGATCTGATCCTGGGCGAACAAGGCCTTGGTGTAGTTATCCAGCACCCGCACCAGCAGTTCCTGACTCTTGCCGCGAAACGCCTCGTCGGCGAACAGCGACTGCGCCACGCCTTTGCGATACGCCGCGTAGGCTTCGTAGTCGAGCAACGGTTGCTGCAAGGTCAGGGTCGAGCCATAGCTGTTGTAGTTGCGGTCTTCGGTGAGGTTGCCGCGAGCGGTCAGTTGCGTGGCCTTCGAGGTGTTGTGACCCCGGTTGTAGTTGTAACCCAGTCTCGGCAACAGCCCGGCGCGGCCGATGATGCGGTTTTCCAGGCCCGCGTCGCGCTCCTTGATCGCGCCGAGGAACACCGGATCGTTGCGCAATGCCTGTTCGTAGACTTCGAATGGCCCCATGGCCGCCAGCGCGCTGTTTCCTGCGAGCAGCGCGAACGCTGATCCCAACATCGAAAGCTTATTCATACAGCCGAACATCCTTATTCTTCAGTCAACGCAGAGCCAGCGCGATCGAGCAGTGGTTTGAACAGGTAGTTGAGCAGTGACCGTTCGCCCGTGCGCACGAACATTTCTGCCGGCATACCGGGCTTGATCACCAGGCCATGGAGTTTTTCCATCGCCTGATCACTGACGCTGCTGCGCAACACGTAGTACGGCACGCCGGTTTTCTCGTCGACCATCTGGTCGGCGGAAATCAGGCTGACCTCACCCGGTACACGCGGGGTCTTGCTCTGGTTGAACGCGGTGAACAGGATGTCGACCGGCAGATGCGTGCCGACCTTGTCGATCAGGTTGATCGGCAAGTGCCCTTCGACTTCCAGGGTGGTGCCTTGCGGGACGATCTCCAGCAGGGTTTCGCCCTGACGCACCACGGCGCCTTCGGTGTGCACGCCAAGGTTGACCGCCACGCCGTCGGCGGTGGCGAGGATCTCGCTGTGTTGCAGGTCGAAACCGGCCGAGGTCAGTTGCTCGGACAGGGTCACGCTTTTCAGCTGCGCGTCGGCCAGTTGCGTGCGCACTTCCTTCTGGTACTCCTCGCCATGCTGTTGCAGCTTCAGGCGCGATTCGAGAATGCCCTGCTCCACCCGGCCGCTTTCACCGGTGTTTTCCGCCAGTTGCTGCTGCACTTGCGACAGCTGCCGCTGGTACTCCATCAAACGGTTGCGCGGGATGTAGCCGTTGTCCGCCAGTGGCTGCAGGTTGCTCAGTTGCTGTTGCAGCGAATCGGCCTGGGCGTTGAGGTCGGTGCGGGCGCGGCGCATGCCCGCCAGCTGCGCGGTGGCGCCTTCAATGCTGGCGCGCAGACCGGCCTGCTCGCGGTAGAACGCTTCGCGACGGCTGCTGAACAGTTGACGCTGGCCTTCAAGAACCAGCGCCAGACGCGGATCCGGATCGTTACTCAGTTCGGCAGGAAAGGTGATTTCTTTGAGGTTGTCGCGTTCGGCCTGCCAGCGTGCGAGGCTAGCCCACGCCATGCGGTATTGCGCCTGTAGCGACTGCACATCGGCGGCGACCTGGGTCTGATCGAGGCGGAACAACGGTTGACCCTGCTTCACGATCTCGCCTTCACGTACCAGAATCCGGCTGACCACGCCGCTGCTCATCGACTGCACAGCCTTGCGCTTGCCCGACACCACCACGGTGCCCTGCACCGGAATGCCTTGATCCAGCGGTGCCAGTGCGGCCCAGGTGAAGAAACTGCCGGCGCCGACGATGGCCAGAATCCAGCCCATGCGGGCGAAGAATTTCGCATCGCGCTCCGGGCGCTCGGTGACGTATGCGTGTTCCATGGAGGCTTCGTTTTCAGTGTTCATGCTGGCGCTGCTCATACACCCGAATTCCTTGTCGAGGGCTGGTACTGCCGGCTCATGCTGAGCCCGCCCGGTGCCTGCGCGGATTTTTCCCGTTGTTGTTCCTGAGCGCCGGACAGTGCCTTGAGCACTTCCTGACTGGCGCCGAACGCCTGCAAGCGGCCATCGTTGAGCACCAGCAGTTTGTCCGCCTGAGCCAGCACCGAAGAGCGATGCGTCACCAGCACCACGGTGGTGCCCTTGGCCTTGAGCTGGGCGATGGCGCTGGCCAGCGCAGCTTCACCAACAGTGTCGAGGTTGGAGTTCGGCTCATCGAGCACCACCAGGCTCGGATCGCCATACATCGCACGGGCCAGGGCCACACGCTGCTTTTGACCGCCGGACAGGCCACTGCCGTCCTCGCCCAGTTGCGTGTCGTAGCCTTGCGGCAGGCGCAGAATCATCTCGTGGACGCCGGCCTGTTGCGCGGCGGCCACGACCTTCTCCGGGTTGGCTTCGCTGAAACGGGCAATGTTTTCGGCGATGCTGCCGCTGAACAGTTCGATGTCTTGTGGCAAATAGCCGATGTACGGGCCGAGCTCGTCGCGGTTCCAGCGATGGATGTCCGCACCGTCCAGGCGCACCGTGCCGCCGAGGGTCGGCCACACGCCGACCAGCACTCGGGCCAGGGTCGACTTGCCGGAACCGGAGGCACCGAGCACGCCGAGCACTTCACCAGCGCCCAGATTGAAATTGATCATCTGCAGGGTTGCCGCGCGCTGCCCCGGAGGGCCGGCACTGACTTGCTCGAAGGTGATCTGGCCTTTCGGCGCCGGCAGCGCCATGGCGTCGTCACTCGGCGGGAACGCCTGCAGCAAAGAGTCCAGACGACGATAGGCCAGCTTCGCCCCGCTCCACTGTTTCCACACGGCGATCAACTGGTCGATCGGGCTCAGCACGCGGCCCATCAGGATCGAACCGGCGATCATCATCCCGGCGGTCATGTCGCCCTTGATCACCAGTAACGCACCGAGGCCCAGCACCAGCGATTGCAGGCACAGGCGCAAGGTCTTACTGATCGAGCTGATCACTGCGCCGGTGTCGCTGGCCTGATTCTGCAGGCCGAGGAAACGCGAGTGCACACCGAACCAGCGCTTGCGCAACGCGCCGAGCATGCCCATGGCCTGAATGGTTTCGGCGTTGTGCAGGTGGCTGGTCGCCAGTTGGCTGGACTTCTGCGAGTAACCGGCGGCTTCGCCCAGCGGCTTCCTGGTCATGTATTCGTTGAGGCAGGCCAGCGCAATCAGCAGCAGCGCGCCGGCTGTGGCGAGCACGCCCAGCCAGACGTTGAACAGGTAGATGACAAACAGATAGACCGGGAACCACGGCGCGTCGAAAAACGCGAACAGGGCCGGGCCGGTGACGAATTGGCGAATGTGGGTCAGGTCGCCCAGCGATTGCCCGGCGTTGCCCTCGCCCTTGAACAGATTGCGTTCGAACGCCGCCTGATACACCCGCAGGTTGAAGCGGCGCTCCAGTTGGCTGCCGATGCGGATCACGATGAAGCTGCGGATCACCTCCAGCATGCCGATGAAGGCAAAGAAGCCAACCACCATCAACGACAGCATCGCCAACGTCGTTTCGTTCTGCGAAGACAATACGCGGTCGTAGACCTGCAGCATGTAAATGGAGGGCACCAGCATCAGCACGTTAATCAGTGCGGTAAAGCACCCGACGCTGATCAGAATGCTTTTATAGTCACCCAAAGCCTTGAACAAGGGAGCGGTGGCTGGGGCCTTCGCCATCTTCATTGTTTCTTCCTGAAATGATAGATCCCGCCAGACTTCGACGAGCGCTCAATTAATGTTCCGCCTACCTGCGAAAGATGTTTTGCAAGTACTCGCTTACCATTCAACAACAACTGCGACGATCACTTATAACGTTCAAACACTGCCATATATTCAATCTGAATTAGTTGAGCGTTTATTTCGTCGCGCGTTCGAGTGTAACAACCAGGCCCGACTTCAAAGTGCTGGAATAGAGCCCGTCACCTTGTCGGCTGAAAAACACGATTCTTGAACCTTCCTTGCCGGTGATCGAAATTCCGTCGGGTTCCGGAAACCAGCCGATGGGCGAATCTTCCAGCCATGCGCCAAGGCATTCGGCGCCCTTGCCGACGGTCTGATTGGCTTGCAGTTCGAGGGCACAGGTGTTCGACGGTTTATCCTGCAGCTTTTGCGCTTCGGGCGCGTCATTTTCAGTGCTCAACGTCGCCTGCCATTGCCCGGCAAAAACCGATGGATCTTCAAGTCTGAGGCTGCTTGCCATGGTTGTTTCTCCAGAAATCATGATGAACGCCGCCGAAAGCCACGCCATTGCCTTGTAGGTAAAAACTTTACAGATCATCAGAAAATTCGCTCCAGCACCTAGCCTTGCCCAGCCATCAACACGATGCAAGCAAAGAAAGCGGCGCATCAAGCGCCGCTTCCCGTTTCACATCACGCCACGATGTCGCTGGTCGCTGCCTGGCCTACGGTGCTGACCTGGAAGTCCGCCACGCCGTGCCCGGAGAAATCCACCGACAACAGGCTGTTACCGCCTGACGAGGTCAGGATCGCGTCGCCGGCCGAACCGGTGAAGCTGCTGACAAAGTGCAGGCCGGAACCGTTGGTGATGGCGCTCAGGTCGATTTTGTCCAGACCGCTGACGAAATCGAGGATCTGATCGATTGCACCCGGCTTGGAGTCGGAGCTGGAGGCGAACACGAAAGTGTCCGAACCCGCACCGCCCCACAGTTTGTCCGCACCACCAGCGCCGTAGATGATGTCGTTGCCGGCACCGCCCTTCAGCTCGTTGGACGCACTGTTACCGATCAGCAGGTCGTTGCCCGAACCACCAATGGCGTTCTCGATGGTCACGCCCTTGGCGATGGACACGTTACCGATCATGCCGCCAACGTCGGAGAACGAGGCTTCGTTGAGGTTGATCTTCTGGTTCTGGGTGAAACCCGAGAAGTCGAAGGTGTCCTTGCCGCCCGCATCCCACACCGAGAACACCAGCTTGTCGCTCGACGACGAGGCGCTGAGGAAATCGCGACCGGCGTTGGAGTTGAAGCCGTAGGTGGTGTCACCGGTACGGGTGGTCAGGTTGGCACCGTACAGCTTCTGGATGGCCGCGATGTCATCCATCAGCGGGCCGGAAGCATAGGCTTCCACACCACCCTTACTGAAGTTCTGGGCGGTGTTGCTTTCGCTCCAGTAACTCATGAGGCTGTAACCGCGGGTGTCTTGCCCGTAGGAAGCATCCTTGTAAGTCGGATTGCCTTCGCCGGCGTTGTAGTCGCCAGGGTGAGACAGGCCCAGGGTGTGGCCGATTTCGTGGGTCAGGGTTTGACGCCCGTAATTGTTCAGACCCGGGGTTTTGTTGACGTCGTAGCCACTGCCGGTCAGGTACCAGGATTGACCGTCATAGCCTGGCTCGGTGCCTGGCAGGAACGCAAACGCCGCTGCGCCTTCCTGGCCGCCGCTGTAGTTACCGAAGGTCATGTGCCCGTCGCCACCTCGGGCCGATTCGGTGAACGTCACGTTGGCGACATCCGCCCAGGATTGCATGGCGAGCACGGCCTGGGCTTTCTGCAGGGAGCTGAACTGACTGAAACCGGTGACGCCCAGGCCGCTGAAGTTAGCGGTTTTGGCGGTCAGAAAGGTGTAGGTCAGTTCGATCTTGCCACTGTTGTCCAGGTCGTGCCAGGAGGCACCGTCGCGCAACAGTTGAGTGGCGGCTTGATCCACCGAGAAGGACGGTTTGCCATTGACCGTGAGGTTGCCGCCACGATCGTATTGATGGCTGAAGCTATTGATCTGGTTCCAGGCAGAGCTGGTCGCAGCCAGAGATTGCGCTGCGCCGACAGGCACGAATGTGTCTGCGGTGATATCAATAGCGTTCGCTTTTACTTTCGACATAAACACACTTCCTTGTTTAGCAATGGAACAGTTTTTGTCAGATAGCGACGATCCCTGGCGAGATCGTCCTATCACTCGCCCAATGAAGGCGTAAGAAACCTGACACAATTTGAAATCTGTCGTCTAGCATTTTTTTGAGATCAAAACCGACTGTTCCGTCAAATGCCCGTAAACAATGACTGCGGGGTCGAAAGATTGTTATGAGGTGTTTGTTCTCGCCTAATTGTCTGACGATTTTCTATTTAAATATTAAATATCGGTAAGTTGCTTTTTGATAGATACGTCTCACTTTGCTGCACTCTATTAGTGCGATGCCAGTGTATTGATATCAAATAAAATGCTGCGCTGAAAACACATTGTGGGAGCGGGCTTGCTCGCGAATGCGGCTTATCAATCAACATAATTGCTGACTGAACGGACGCATTCGCGAGCAAGCC
>NZ_JASCPO010000121.1:0-17671 GCF_029960145.1 Pseudomonas sp. PS01299
GGGCTTGCTCGCGAAAGCGGTGTGTCAGACAACAATAATGTTGCCTGATGAAACGCATTCGCGAGCAAGCCCGCTCCCACAGTGTTTTGTGCGAAGGCAAAGAAATGGTGATTGTTCAAATAATCACCAATTGCCTTGCACCTCCGCAGTCCCTTCTCTACAATTGCGCCCCTTGCTGTGACGGCAGGCACGCATGTGCCCCGCGCCAGCAAGTCCATAAGTGTCATTCACTCCTTGTCTGACCGTTTTTGAGCGGCAGGCTACAACCCGTAAGGAGCATTCATGCGTCATTACGAAATCATCTTTCTGGTCCACCCTGACCAGAGCGAGCAAGTCGGCGGCATGGTTGAGCGTTACACCAAGCTGATCGAAGAAGACGGCGGCAAAATCCACCGTCTGGAAGACTGGGGCCGTCGTCAACTGGCCTACGCAATCAACAATGTTCACAAGGCTCACTACGTGATGCTGAACGTTGAGTGCACTGGCAAGGCCCTGGCCGAGCTGGAAGACAACTTCCGCTACAACGATGCTGTGATCCGTAACCTGGTCATCCGTCGCGACGAAGCCGTTACCGGCCAGTCCGAGATGCTCAAGGCTGAAGAAAACCGCAGTGAGCGCCGTGAGCGTCGCGACCGTCCTGAGCACTCCGACGCTGATGGCGTTGAGGGTGATGACAGCGACAACAGCGATAACGCTGACGAGTAATCCACGGACCTTTTAAGGAGCCTATCAAATGGCACGTTTCTTCCGTCGTCGTAAATTCTGCCGCTTCACCGCTGAAGACGTGAAAGAGATCGATTACAAAGATCTCAACACTCTGAAAGCCTACGTATCCGAGACCGGCAAAATCGTTCCAAGCCGCATCACCGGTACCAAAGCTCGTTATCAGCGTCAGCTGGCCACCGCTATCAAGCGCGCCCGCTTCCTGGCCCTGCTGGCCTACACCGACAGCCACGGCCGCTGAGACCGGGCAGTCGACAAGTAGCAAAGGATTGAATGCATGCGTGCCTTAGCTGAGTTCATCATGCGAGGCCGTATGCAGGCCACTCTCGTGGTGGCCGGATGTGCAACATTGCCGTTGTTGTATTGGTTGGGTGCTGCCGCCGGGAGCCTGGTGCTTCTGCGGCGCGGACTGACGGACGCCCTGGGTGTTCTGTCTCTGGGGCTGCTGCCGGCTTTGGTCTGGTGGCTGTATGCCGATGATCCACGGGCACTTCTGGTGCTGCTGGGGTCTTCGGGGCTTGCGTTGGTGTTGCGCGCAAGCGAGTCCTGGGTTCGCACGCTGCTGGTCAGCGTAGTGATTGGAGTGGTGTTTTCAGTGGTGCTCGGGGCAGCGTTTGCGGCCCAGATCGAGATGCTCGCGCAGGCCTTGATAAAGGTCATGCCGGCGCTTCTTGGTGAAACCTACAAGCAATTGTCGGTCGATGAGCAAGCGCGCTTCGCGTCCCTGATTGCACCAGTCCTGACCGGACTGATTGCGGCTCTGTTGCAGATCGTCAGCGTGCTGAGCCTGATTGTCGGGCGGCATTGGCAGGCGTTGTTGTACAACCCGGGTGGTTTTGGTCGCGAGTTTCGCGCCATCCGGATCCCGCTGGGGCCGGCGATGTTGCTGCTGGCGTTGATGCTTCTGGGCCCGAATCTCGGTGCACAGATGGCCATGTTGACGCCGTTGTGCAGTGTACCGCTGGTGTTCGCCGGACTCGCCCTGATTCACGGGCTGGTCGGGCAGAAGCGACTGGCCGGTTTCTGGCTGGTGGGGTTGTACGTCACGCTGCTGTTGTTCATGCAGCTGCTCTATCCGTTGCTCGTGGTTCTGGCCATTGTCGACAGCCTGATTGATTTTCGCGGTCGTCACGTGTCGAAAGACACCGATAACGCGAACGGTGAAGGTTAAAAGTTAAGAGGATTTCCACATGCAACTGATCCTTCTGGAAAAAATCGCCAACCTGGGCAACCTGGGCGACAAAGTAAACGTTAAGGCCGGTTACGGCCGTAACTACCTGCTGCCTTTCGGCAAGGCTACCGCTGCGACCGCTGCCAACCTGGCTGCGTTCGAAGAGCGTCGTGCCGAGCTGGAAAAAGCCGCCGCAGACCGTAAAGCATCGGCTGAAAGCCGTGCTGCCCAACTGGCCGAGCTGGAAGTGACCATCACTGCCACCGCTGGCGACGAAGGCAAGCTGTTCGGTTCGATCGGTACTCACGACATCGCTGACGCACTGACCGCTTCCGGCGTTGAAGTGCAGAAGAGCGAAGTTCGTCTGCCGAACGGCACCATCCGCAACGTGGGTGAATTCGACGTGGCTGTGCACCTGCACGCCGAAGTTGAAGCCACCGTACGCGTTGTCGTGGTAGCAGCTTAAGCAATACTTGTCGGCTGGCACCCTCGGGTGCTTGCCGGTAACATCGGGCACGATCCTGTTTACAGGTCGTGCCCTTTGTCTTTCTGGTACTCCCGTTTTCAAACCTGACTCCAAGTGGCCATGAACGAAATCACCGCTCCCGAGCAATACGATCTGCAAACCGCTGCCCTGAAGGTGCCGCCGCATTCCATCGAGGCCGAACAGGCCGTACTCGGTGGTCTGATGCTGGACAACAACGCCTGGGAACGCGTGCTCGATCAAGTCTCCGACGGCGATTTCTACCGACATGACCACCGTCTGATCTTCCGTGCGATCGCCAAATTGGCCGATCAGAACATGCCGATCGACGTCGTGACCCTGGCCGAGCAACTGGACAAGGAAGGTCAGACGTCCCAGGTCGGCGGCCTCGGTTACCTCGGCGAGCTGGCGAAAAACACGCCGTCCGTCGCCAACATCAAAGCCTATGCGCAGATCGTTCGCCAGCGCGCGACGTTGCGCCAGCTGATCGGTATCAGCACCGAAATTGCCGACGCCGCCTTCAACCCTGAAGGCCGTACAGCCGAAGAGATCCTCGACGAAGCCGAACGGCAGATCTTCCAGATCGCCGAGGCGCGGCCGAAGACCGGCGGCCCGGTGGGGGTCAACGAACTGTTGACCAAGGCCATCGATCGCATCGACACCCTGTTCAACACTGCCGACGCGATTACCGGTCTGTCCACCGGATATACCGACCTCGACGAGAAGACCAGTGGCCTGCAGCCGTCCGACCTGATCATCGTCGCCGGCCGTCCGTCGATGGGTAAAACCACCTTCGCGATGAACCTGGTGGAAAACGCCGTACTGCGCAGCGACAAGGCGGTGCTGGTGTACTCCCTCGAGATGCCAGGTGAATCGTTGATCATGCGTATGCTCTCGTCCCTCGGTCGTATCGACCAGACCAAGGTGCGTTCCGGCCAACTGGAAGACGACGATTGGCCGCGCCTGACCTCGGCGGTCAACCTGCTCAACGACCGCAAGCTGTTCATCGATGACACCGCCGGCATCAGCCCGTCGGAAATGCGCGCGCGGACCCGGCGTCTGGTGCGCGAGCACGGCGACGTCGGCCTGATCATGATCGACTACCTGCAGCTGATGCAGATTCCCGGCTCCAGCGGTGACAACCGGACCAACGAGATTTCCGAGATTTCGCGATCCCTGAAAGCCCTGGCCAAGGAATTCAACTGCCCGGTGGTGGCGCTGTCGCAGCTCAACCGGTCCCTGGAACAACGTCCCAACAAGCGTCCGGTGAACTCCGACTTGCGGGAATCCGGAGCGATCGAGCAGGACGCCGACGTCATCATGTTCGTGTACCGGGACGAGGTGTATCACCCGGAAACCGAACACAAGGGCATCGCCGAAATCATCATCGGCAAGCAGCGGAACGGCCCGATCGGCTTTATCCGCCTGGCCTTTATCGGTAAGTACACCCGCTTCGAAAACCTCGCGCCGGGCAGTTACAACTTCGACGACGACGAGTAAATGCTTCATCGTTTGAACTGACGCCTTCGCGAGCAAGCCCGCTCCCACACTTGGAATGCATTCAAATGTGGGAGCGGGCTTGCTCGCGAATGGGCATGGCACAATTTCCGACCACAGTCGTCGGAATTGGTCAAAATTTGTGCTATATTCCGCGCCCGCGAAATTCAATGAAAGCCAACACCGGTTATCGACATGCAAGCAGCCAAGCCGTTATTTGACTATCCAAAGTACTGGGCCGAATGTTTCGGGCCAGCGCCATTCCTGCCGATGAGCAGGGAGGAGATGGATCAGCTCGGCTGGGATTCCTGCGACATCATCATCGTCACCGGTGATGCCTACGTCGATCACCCGTCGTTCGGCATGGCGATCATCGGCCGGCTGCTGGAGTCCCAGGGCTTCCGCGTCGGGATCATCGCACAGCCGAACTGGCAGTCCAAAGACGACTTCATGAAGCTCGGCGAGCCGAACCTGTTCTTCGGCGTCGCGGCCGGCAACATGGACTCGATGATCAACCGCTACACCGCGGACAAGAAAATCCGTTCCGACGACGCCTACACCCCGGGTGGCATGGCGGGCAAACGTCCGGATCGCGCGAGCCTGGTTTACAGCCAGCGCTGCAAGGAAGCCTACAAGCATGTGCCGATCGTCCTCGGCGGCATCGAAGCTTCCCTGCGCCGCATCGCCCACTACGACTACTGGCAGGACCGCGTGCGCAACTCGATCCTGATCGACGCCAGCGCCGACATTCTGCTGTACGGCAACGCCGAGCGCGCCATCGTCGAAGTGGCCCAGCGTCTGTCCTACGGGCACAAGATCGAAGACATCACCGACGTGCGCGGCACCGCGTTCATCCGTCGTGACACGCCGCAGGGCTGGTACGAAGTCGACTCCACGCGTATCGACCGTCCGGGCAAGGTCGACAAGATCATCAACCCGTACGTCAACACCCAGGACACCCAGGCTTGCGCCATCGAGCAAGAGAAGGGCCCGGTGGATGATCCCGAGGAAGCCAAGGTCGTACAGATCCTGGCCAGCCCGCGCATGACTCGCGACAAGACCGTGATCCGCCTGCCGTCGATGGAAAAGGTGCGTAACGACCCGGTTCTGTACGCCCACGCCAACCGCGTGCTGCACCTGGAAACTAACCCGGGCAACGCCCGCGCGCTGGTGCAGAAACATGGCGAGATCGACGTCTGGTTCAACCCGCCGCCGATTCCGATGACCACTGAAGAAATGGACTACGTGTTCGGCATGCCTTACGCACGGGTTCCGCACCCGGCGTACGGCAAGGAGAAGATTCCGGCCTACGACATGATCCGTTTCTCGGTGAACATCATGCGTGGCTGCTTCGGCGGCTGCACCTTCTGCTCGATCACCGAGCACGAAGGCCGGATCATCCAGAACCGTTCCGAAGAGTCGATCATTCGCGAAATCGAAGAGATCCGCGACAAGGTCCCGGGCTTCACCGGTGTCATCTCCGACCTCGGCGGCCCGACCGCGAACATGTACCGCATCGCCTGCAAGAGCCCGGAAATCGAATCCGCGTGCCGCAAGCCGTCCTGCGTATTCCCAGGCATCTGCCCGAACCTGAACACCGACCACTCGTCGCTGATTCAGCTGTACCGCAGCGCCCGTGCCTTGCCGGGTGTGAAGAAGATCCTGATCGCCTCCGGCCTGCGTTACGACCTCGCGGTCGAGTCGCCGGAGTACGTCAAAGAACTGGTGACCCACCACGTCGGTGGCTACCTGAAGATCGCCCCGGAGCACACCGAGGAAGGTCCGCTCAACCAGATGATGAAACCGGGCATTGGCAGCTATGACAAGTTCAAGCGCATGTTCGAGAAGTACACCAAGGAAGCAGGCAAAGAGCAGTACCTGATCCCGTACTTCATCGCCGCGCACCCGGGCACCACCGACGAAGACATGATGAACCTGGCGCTGTGGCTCAAGGGCAACGGCTTCCGTGCCGACCAGGTGCAGGCGTTCTATCCGTCGCCGATGGCCACCGCAACCGCGATGTACCACTCGGGCAAGAACCCGCTGCGCAAGGTCACCTACAAGAGCGACGGCGTGACCATCGTCAAGAGCGAAGAGCAGCGCCGCCTGCACAAGGCGTTCTTGCGTTATCACGACCCGAAAGGCTGGCCGATGCTGCGCGAAGCGTTGATTCGCATGGGCCGTGGTGATCTGATCGGTCCGGGCAAGGATCAGTTGATTCCGCTGCATCAACCGGCTACCGACAGCTACCAGAGCGCCCGTCGCAAGAACTCGACGCCGGCCGGCAGCCACAAGGTCGCGAAAGAGAAGACCACCAAGATTCTCACCCAGCACAACGGCCTGCCGCCGCGTGCCAGCGACGGTGGCAATCCTTGGGACAAGCGTGAACAGGCCAAGGCTGCGGCATTCGCCCGCAACCAGCAGGCGGCCAAGGAGCGCAAGGAAGCGGCCAAGGGCAAGGGGCCGAAACCGGCTCGCAAGCCCGTCGTACCGCGCTAAATCGCTTTTTGTTTCAACAGAACGCCAACCTTCGGGTTGGCGTTTTGCATTTCAGGTTTCAGGAAATGCGCTGAATCGACTGGCCCCTTCGCGAGCAAGCCCGCTCCCACAGTTGGAATGCGGTCTCCTGTGGGAGCGGGCTTGCTCGCGAAGGCGTCATCTTAGGCGCCGCATCTACCACTGCCGCCACATTTAGGCGCAACTTCCTCAATCCATTTCCCCGCATCGCCCGATTTTGGTGCTGTACTGCCCTGAGCATTCCGGGAAAGCGCCCAAGCCTCTGCATGGCATAAGTCTTGCGCGCTTTCGAATACGCTTAGGCTCGCAGGAGGCACGCCGTGTCGATTCATGTCGCATTGCATCACGTCACGCATTACCGCTACGACCGCGCTGTCGAACTCGGCCCGCAGATCGTACGCCTGCGTCCGGCCGCCCACAGCCGCACGCGGATTCTTTCGTATGCGCTGAAGGTCTCGCCCGAGCAGCATTTCATCAACTGGCAGCAAGACCCGCAGGGTAACTACCTCGCGCGTCTGGTATTCCCCGAGAAAACCGACGAGTTGCGCATCGAAGTCGATCTGCTGGCCGAGATGGCGGTGTTCAATCCGTTCGACTTCTTCCTCGAACCCTACGCCGAGAAAATCCCCTTCACTTACGCGGCCGATGAGCGCAAAGAGCTGGCGCCGTACCTCGAAACCCTGCCGCTGACCCCGGCATTCAAAGCCTATCTGGACGGGATCGACCGTACGCCGCTGCCCGCTGTGGATTTCCTGGTGATGCTCAACCAGCGCCTCAGCGAAGACATCCGCTACCTGATCCGCATGGAACCGGGCGTGCAAACCCCGGAACACACCCTCGAACATGCCTCCGGCTCCTGCCGCGACTCGGCGTGGCTGCTGGTGCAACTGCTGCGCAACCTCGGGCTGGCCGCGCGGTTCGTTTCCGGTTACCTGATTCAACTGACCGCCGACGTGAAGAGCCTCGACGGCCCGTCCGGCACCGAAGTGGACTTCACTGATCTGCACGCGTGGTGCGAGGTGTACTTGCCAGGCGCTGGCTGGATCGGTCTGGATGCTACGTCCGGGTTGTTCGCCGGCGAAGGGCATATCCCGCTGGCCTGCAGCCCCGATCCATCCTCAGCCGCGCCGATCAGTGGTCTGGTCGAGCCGTGCGAATGCCAGTTCAGCCACGAAATGTCGGTGGAGCGGATCTGGGAAGCGCCACGGGTCACCAAACCCTATACCGATGAGCAGTGGCTGGCGATTCAGGCGCTGGGCCGGCAGATCGATGCCGACCTGCTGGAAGGCGATGTGCGCCTGACCATGGGCGGCGAGCCGACCTTCGTCTCCATCGACGACCCGGACGGCGCCGAGTGGAACACCGCCGCGCTAGGCCCGGACAAGCGCCGACTGTCCGCTGAACTGTTCCAGCGCATGCGCCAGCACTATGCGCCGAAAGGTCTGGTGCATTTCGGTCAGGGCAAGTGGTACCCGGGCGAGCAATTGCCGCGCTGGTCGCTCAACTGCTACTGGCGCCGCGATGGCGTGCCGATCTGGCAAAACAGCGCGCTGATCGCCGATGAGCAGCAGGACTACGGCGCCGATGGCGAACTGGCGGGACGCTTTCTTGCGAGTGTTGCCGAACGCCTGAAACTGCCTGCTCGTTTCGTGTTTCCAGCCTACGAAGACAATTTTTATTACCTCTGGCGTGAGGGCGCATTGCCGAGCAACGTCAGCGCTGAAGACTCGCGTCTTGAAGAACCGCTGGAGCGTGCGCGTCTGCGCAAGGTTTTCGCGCAGGGCCTGGATAAAGTGATCGGCCAGGTGCTGCCGCTGGCCCGCACCGGCAAGGGTGATCAATGGCAGAGCGGGCGCTGGTATCTGCGCGACGAGCATTGCCGACTGGTACCGGGGGATTCGCCGCTGGGTTATCGCTTGCCACTCGGCTCGCAGCCGTGGGTGAAGGCCGCCGAGTATCCGTTCATTCATCCCAACGATCCGAATCAGGACTTCCCCGAGCTGCCGAACACCGCGCAGCTCAACAGTCATGCCGAACCCGCCACGGCCGCCGAACGCGCGCCGAAAATTGACGAGTCCGCCGACTGGCTGACCCGCACCGCCTTCTGTGCCGAAGCGCGCGAAGGGCGTCTGTATCTGTTCATGCCGCCGCTGGAGCGGGTCGAGGACTATCTGGAACTGGTGGCGGCCATCGAAGCCACCGCCGAAGAGCTGCATTGCCCGGTGCTGCTGGAAGGTTACGAGCCGCCGAGCGATCCGCGCCTGAGCAACTTCCGCATCACCCCGGATCCGGGCGTGATCGAGGTCAACGTGCAGCCGTCCGCGACTTGGGACGAACTGGTCGAACGCACCGAGTTTCTCTATGAACAGGCGCGGCAAACCCGCCTGACCACCGAAAAATTCATGATCGACGGGCGCCATACCGGCACCGGCGGCGGCAACCATTTCGTCCTCGGTGGCGCGACCCCGGCAGACTCACCATTCCTGCGCCGCCCGGACCTGCTGCGTAGCCTGATCAGCTACTGGCACAACCATCCGTCACTGTCCTACCTGTTTTCCGGTCTGTTCATCGGCCCGACCTCGCAGGCGCCGCGGGTCGATGAAGCGCGCAACGACGCCCTGTACGAACTGGAAATCGCCTTCGCGCAGATGCCTGAACCGGGCGAAGCGTGCGCGCCGTGGCTGGTGGATCGACTGCTGCGCAATTTGCTGATCGACGTCACCGGCAACACTCACCGCGCCGAGTTCTGCATCGACAAACTGTATTCGCCGGATGGCGCTACCGGGCGCCTTGGCCTGCTGGAGCTGCGCGCCTTCGAAATGCCGCCGCATGCGCGGATGAGCCTGGCTCAGCAGTTGTTGCTGCGTGCGCTGGTTGCGCGATTCTGGCGCGAGCCCTACGCGCCGCCGAAACTGGCGCGCTGGGGCACCGAGCTGCACGACCGCTTCATGCTGCCGCACTTTATCGAGCAGGATTTCGCCGACGTCATCGTCGAACTGAACAACGCCGGTTATCCATTGCGCGCCGAGTGGTTCGCTGCGCATCTGGAGTTCCGTTTTCCCAAGGTCGGCGATTACGCGGTCAGCGGCATCGAGATGGAGCTGCGCCAGGCGCTGGAACCTTGGCATGTGCTGGGCGAGGAGGGTACGGCCGGCGGCACGGTGCGTTATGTCGATTCGTCGCTGGAGCGTTTGCAGATCAAGCTCAGCGGCCTGCCGCCGCAGCGCTATCTGCTGACCTGCAACGGCATTCCGCTGCCGCTGCAACCGACCGGGCGCATCGGTGAGTTCGTCGCCGGCGTGCGCTTTCGGGCCTGGCAACCGGCCAACTGCCTGCAACCGACCATCCCGGTGCACGCGCCGCTGGTGTTCGACCTGCTCGACACCTGGATGCAGCGTTCACTGGGCGGTTGCCAGTACCACGTGGCGCACCCGGGCGGGCGCAATTACGAGACGTTACCGGTCAATGCCAACGAAGCGGAGAGCCGGCGCATGGCGCGGTTTTTCCGCATCGGACACACGCCGGGGAAACTTCCGATACCGAACCTGACAATCTCCGACGAGTTGCCGATGACGCTCGATTTGCGACGTTTCTAAGTCCTGCACGACATGCGGATTTTTCGTATATCCGCATGTCATGTGCCTGCGTTAGTCTGACCGTTCCCTGCTGTCTGCCGAGCTTTCCATGCCTGACCTGCTAGACCGCTACCCGCGCACTGCGGGCACTTATCACGAACTGCTGAATGACAGCGGGGAAGTGCGCCCGCACTGGCGGCGGCTGTTCGATCAATTGCAGCGCAGCACCCCGGCGCAACTGGTGCAGCGGCAGGCGTTGCTGGCCCGGCAAATTCAGGAAAACGGCGTGACCTACAACGTCTATGCCGATCCCAAGGGCGCCGACCGCCCGTGGGAACTGGACCTGCTGCCGCACGTGATCGCTGCTGATGAGTGGCAGCAACTGTCGGCGGGGATTGCCCAGCGAGCACGCCTGCTCAACGCGGTACTGGCCGATCTGTATGGGCCGCAGCGGCTGATCAGTGAAGGGTTGTTACCGGCGGAGCTGGTGTTCGGCCACAACAATTTTCTTTGGCCCTGTCAGGGCATCGCACCACCGGAAGATGCCTTTCTGCATCTGTACGCCGTGGATCTGGCGCGCACGCCGGACGGCCGCTGGTGGGTCACCGCTGATCGTACTCAGGCTCCGTCGGGCGCGGGGTATGCGCTGGAAAATCGCACCATCGTGTCGCGGGCGTTTCCCGAGTTGTACCGCGATCTGAAGGTGCAGCACCTGGCCGGCTTCTTCCGCACCCTGCAGGAAACCCTCGCGCGTCAGGCGCCGTGTGCAGACGACGCGCCGCTGGTGGTGTTGCTGACGCCGGGGCGCTTTAACGAGAGCTACTTCGAACATCTTTATCTGGCACGCCAGCTCGGTTATCCGCTGGTCGAGGGCGGCGACCTCACCGTGCGCGATGCCACGGTGTACCTGAAAACCCTCAGTGGTCTGCGCCGGGTGCATGCGATCATGCGCCGCCTCGACGATGACTTCTGCGATCCGCTGGAGCTGCGTACCGATTCGGCACTCGGTGTGCCCGGCTTGCTGGAGGCGGTGCGTCAGGGCCGGGTGCTGGTGGCCAATGCCTTGGGCAGCGGCGTGCTGGAGTCGCCGGGATTGCTCGGATTTCTGCCGAAGATCAATCAGTACCTGTTCGGCGAAGAACTGCTGCTGCCGTCCATCGCCACCTGGTGGTGCGGCGAGGCGCCGGTATTGGCGCAGGCGCTGGAAAAGCTTCCGGAGCTGCTGATCAAACCGGCGTTCCCCTCTCAGAGTTTTGCGCCGGTGTTCGGCCGCGATCTGAGCGAACAACAGCGCCAGGCGCTCGCCGAGCGCATGCAGGCGCGGCCATATGCCTATGTCGCGCAAGAACTGGCGCAGCTGTCCCAGGCGCCGATCTGGCAGGCCGAAGACGGCCAACTGCAACCGCGAGCGATCGGCATGCGCGTGTATGCGGTGGCCAGTGGTGACGGCTATCGCGTATTGCCCGGTGGACTGACCCGGGTTGCCGCCGAGGCCGATGCCGAAGTGGTGTCGATGCAGCGCGGTGGCGCGAGCAAGGACACCTGGGTGTTGGGCGAGCGTGCGCCGAGTGGCGAGCAATGGAAAACCCAGCGCAACGTCGGCGTACACGATCTGGTGCGCCGCGATCCTTATCTGCCCTCGCGGGTGGTGGAGAACCTGTTCTGGTTCGGCCGTTACTGCGAGCGTTGCGACGACAGTGCGCGACTGCTGCGGATCATGCTCGCGCGGTATGTCGATGGCGATGATCCGCAAGCGTTGCAGGCCGCTGTGGAGCTGGGTGAGCGTCTGATGTTGCTGCCGGAGGAGGGTGAGCTGCCGGAGCGGCTGCTGGCGGCGCTGCTCGGCGAGGACTGGTCGTTCAGCCTGCGCTCCAACCTGCAGCGCCTGCAATGGGCGGCCTCGCAGGTGCGCGGCAAGCTCTCGCGGGAGAACTGGCAGGCCTTGGTCGAGTTGCAACGCGAGGCGCTGGAACTGGACACCGAGGAGCCGGACTTCGGCGAGTTGCTGGATTTTCTCAACCGGCTGGTGATGTCGCTGGCGGCGCTTTCGGGTTTCGCGCTCGACGACATGACCCGCGACGAAGGCTGGCGCTTTCTGATGATCGGTCGGCGGATCGAACGCTTGCAGTTTCTCAGCCGCAGTCTGGCCGCATTTCTGCGCGGCGCCGGGGCGTTCGATCAGGCGGGGCTGGAATGGCTGCTGGAACTGGGCAACAGCAGCATCACCTACCGTTCGCGGTATCTGGCGGTGGCGCAGTTGATTCCGGTGCTCGACCTGTTGCTGCTGGATGAGCAGAACCCGCACGCGGTGCTGTTCCAGTTAAAACTGGTGACCCGCACTTTGAAACGCTTGAACGATGATTTCGGCGTGCCTCGCGAGGCCGGATTGCCGCAGTTGGTCGAGCGTCTGGCTCGGTTCGATCTGGGCTGTCTGGAGAACCCGCTGTTCGGGGAAAACAGCGTGCGTGCCGCGCTCGATGGTCTGGCGGATTTGCTGCAAGAGATTGCCGAAGCCAGCGGTCAGGTGTCCGATCGGCTGGCGCTGCGCCACTTTGCCCATGTCGATGATGTCAGCCAGCGCACGGTGTCCGTCTGATGAGCGCGCACTACCAGATCTTTCACGACACCTGTTACCACTACGACAGCCCGGTTTCGCTGGCACAGCAACTCGCGCACCTGTGGCCGCGTGAGTGCACGTGGCAACGCTGCACCGAGCAGCAATTGCTGATCAGCCCGGACCCGACCACGCGGCGGGATGAACTGGATGTGTTCGGCAATCCGCTGACCCGACTGGCCTTCGAGCGCCCGCATGACGAGTTGCAGGTCAACGCCCGGCTCACGGTTGAGGTGCTGGCGCGGCCACTGGCGGATTTCAGTCTGTCCCCGGCGTGGGAGCAGACGCGCAACGCGCTGACCTACAGCAGTCAGCCGTTGTCCGCCGAAATGCTGGAGGCTTGTCGCTATCGGTTTCAATCACCCTACGTGCATTTGAAACGCAGCTTCGTCGAGTTTTCCGAAAGCTGTTTTCCTCCAGGCAGGCCCTTGTTGCTGGGCGTGCAGGCCTTGATGCAGAAAATTTTCAGCGAATTCACCTTCGATGCCGAGGCCACGCAAGTGGCGACGCCGCTGGTCGAGGTGCTCGAGCGCCGGCGTGGCGTGTGTCAGGACTTCGCGCATCTGATGCTCGCTTGCGTGCGCTCGCGAGGACTGGCAGCGCGCTACATCAGTGGCTATCTGCTGACCCAGCCGCCACCGGGGCAGCCACGGCTGATCGGCGCCGATGCGTCGCATGCCTGGGTGTCGGTGTTCTGTCCGGTATTGGGCTGGGTGGATTTCGATCCGACCAACAACGTGCAGCCGGCGCTGGAGCACATCACCCTGGCCTGGGGCCGGGATTTTTCCGATGTGTCGCCGTTGCGGGGGGTGATTCTGGGGGGCGGTTCGCATGATCCGGAAGTGCGGGTCACGGTGATGCCATTGGAGTGAAGACAATCGAGTGTGGGGAGCTTTTGTGGCGAGGGGATTTATCCCCGATCGGCTGCGAAGCAGTCGCAAAACAATTTGGGGCCGCTTCGCGACCCATCGGGGATAAATCCCCTCACCACAGATCGCTCCCGCAGGGAGCGAATCAGCAATCAGCTCAGGCGTCAGGTGCCTGGTCTTTCGGTGCATCAACATCAACATCGTCATCAGTCGCCACTTCACCGTCAGGGTTTAGTGCCGCTTCTTCAGCCTGCTGTTTCTTGCGCTGAAGCTTTTCCTCTTTCTTCTTTTCCTTTTCCAGGTCTCGTTGACGTTTGGCGAAGGAGTAATTGGGTTTGGCCATGGGCGATCCTCTGGGGTCGAAGGTGAGGTTGAGCGGCGCGTATTCTGCCCTGTATCGGTGCCTGGCGGTTAGCCGGGTTTTTGGTCGACCCACTTGGGCGTGACGGTCGGCTTCCAGTTATCCAGGGCGTCGAGCAGCGTTTGTGCTGATTCGCTCACTTGCAGCATGTCACGGTGTGGGGCGCGAACGAAGCCTTCGCCGACGATATGGTCAAGAAAAGCGGTGAGTTTGCTGTAAAAACCGTTCACCTCAAGCAGCCCCAGCGGCTTGCCGTGGTAACCGAGCTGGCCCCAGGTCCAGACTTCGAACAGCTCTTCCAGCGTGCCGAGGCCACCGGGCAACGCGATGAACGCATCGCTCAGTTCAGCCATGCGGGCCTTGCGCGCGTGCATGCCATCGACCACTTCAAGGCGCGTCAGGCTTTTGTGACCGATCTCCTTGTCCATCAGGCTTTGCGGAATGATCCCGATCACTTCGCCGCCAGTGGCCAGCGCGGCGTCCGCCACCAGGCCCATCAGGCCCACGGCACCCCCACCGTAAACCAGCGTCAGCTGGCGCTCGGCGAGAGCCCGGCCAAGGGCTTGGGCGGCTTCGGTATAAGCTGGATCAGTGCCGGCGTTGGCACCGCAAAATACACAAACGGATTTGAGAGACATGCCTTCCTCCTGGGTCAATCCGTCACAGGGTAATGGCTGGCACGCCTTGATCCAAGGACTAAGCTTCGCGTTCTGGCGATTCAAAGGTACCGCTGGCGCCACAGGCGTAGGCGGCGAGCAAACTGCACAACAGACCGTTAAAGAACATGATCGGTACTCCGTTTCAGTAGATGCGCCGATCATAGGCCCGGCCCGGGATTATCGCCGGTAGATTGTTTCGATGAGTGTCATAGCCTGAAAGTTGTATACAATTTTTGACTCAAGTCATAGGAACTTGCGAAGATTTCAGGCAGTCTTTCCACCATTAGTGTTTTTGTTAACCCTGCCTTGGAGATTCACCATGTTTTCCAAAGTTGTTGCGGTATCCCTGCTGGCGCTGGCCAGCAGCCAATTGATGGCTGCCGAGTGCAAAACCACCGTTGATTCCACCGACCAGATGTCCTTCAACACCAAGGAGATCGTGATCGACAAGAGCTGCAAGACCTTCACCGTCGAACTGACCCACTCCGGCAGCCTGCCGAAGAACGTCATGGGCCATAACCTGGTGGTCAGCAAAACCGCTGACATGCAGCCGATCGCCACCGACGGCCTGGCCGCTGGCATCGACAAGAACTACCTGAAAGACGGTGACGAGCGCGTTATCGCTCACACCAAGATCATCGGTGCCGGCGAGAAAGACACGCTGACCATTGATGTATCGAAGCTGACCGCTGGTACTGACTACGGCTTCTTCTGCTCCTTCCCGGGCCACATCTCGATGATGAAAGGCACCATTGCTGTGAAGTAAGCAGGCTCACCGCGTTATCGTTCTTCGCGAGCAAGCCCGCTCCCACAGGGTTTGTGTCGGTCACACATTTTGTGAACAACCGGGACACTGTGGGAGCGGGCTTGCTCGCGAAGAGGCCATCAGCATCGACAGGTGAACTGGCCAAAGAAAAGCCCGCTGAGGATCGCTCCTCAGCGGGCTTTTTCATTCGGTCGCCGATCAAGGCGCGAACGGCATGACCCGCTTGTGATGGGTCTTGTTGTAGGTGCTGACGATGATGTCGAACGCTTCCTGACGCACCGGCTCGCCGTGCAGGAAGGCGTCGATCTCGGCGTAGGTCACGCCGTGGGAGGCTTCGTCCGGTTTGCCCGGCGACAGGTCTTCCAGATCCGCGGTCGGCACTTTTTCCACCAGCGATTCCGGTGCGCCGAAGCTGCGGGCAATCGCCCGGACCTGGTTTTTCACCAGGCCGCTGAGCGGGGCCAGGTCGCAGGCGCCGTCACCGAACTTGGTGAAGAAGCCCATCACCGCTTCCGCCGCGTGGTCGGTGCCGATCACCAGACCGTGCGCGGCGCCGGCGATGGTGTACTGGGCGACCATGCGCATCCGCGCCTTGGTGTTGCCGAGCACAAAATCCACCGACACCGCATGTTTGCCTTCGAACGCCGCCACTTCCTTGGCCAGGGATTTGACCGCCGGGCCGATGTTCACCGTGTGGCGTTCGTCCGGAGCGATGAAGTCCACCGACGCCTGGGCGTCGTGCTCGTCGAACTGGGTTTCGTACGGCAGGCGCACGGCAATGAACTTGTAGGCGTCGTCGCCGGTGCGCTCGCGCAGTTCACGCATGGCGCGCTGGGCCAGCAGGCCGGCGGTCAGCGAGTCGACGCCGCCGCTGATGCCCAACACCAGGGTCTTGAGGCCGGAATTGACCAGGCAATCCTGGATAAAGGTGATGCGCCGGGCGACTTCCGCTTCGAGGGCCTGATGCCCGGCGAATGGCGGTTGCACCTTGAGCTGTTCAGCAATCTCACGCTGTACGGCTTGCATGAATTCACTCCTTGCTAGATAGACTGGAATCGGCAGGAACCTGGAACACATGTCGCAAATAGGCGACGAAATTCGGGTCTTTGCAGTGGGTCTTGCCGGGCTCGTCGGAGATCTTCGCCACCGGCTGGCCGTTGCAGGCGGTCATTTTAAGCACGATGCTCATCGGTTCGACACCCGGAATGTCACAGGTCAGGTTGGTGCCGATGCCAAAGCTGACGTTGATCCGCCCGTGCAGCGCGCGGAAGATCTCCAGCGACTTCGGCAGGGTCAGGCTGTCGGAGAACACCAGGGTCTTGCTCATCGGGTCGATGCCGAGCTTGTGGTAGTGTGCGATGCACTTTTCACCCCACTGCACCGGATCCCCTGAATCGTGGCGCAGACCATCGAAGAGCTTGGCGAAGAACAGGTCGAAGTCGCCGAGAAACGCGTCGGTGGTGATGCAATCGGTGAGCGCAATCCCGAGCAGACCACGGTACTCGCGCACCCAGCAATCGAGGGCGGCGATCTGGCTGTCGATCAGCCGTGGGCCGAGTTGCTGGTGGGCCATGATCCATTCATGGGCCATGGTGCCCAGCGGTTTCATGTCCAGCTCGCGGGACAAGTGCACGTTGCTGGTGCCGACAAAGCGCCCGGGGAAATCGTGCTTGAGCACGTTGACCACTTCTTCCTGCACGCGGTACGAAAAGCGCCGGCGGGTGCCGAAGTCGGCGACCTGCAATTGCGCCAGTTCGTCAGCCGAGGCGTTGGCGCTGAGCCAGTCGAACTTGCGATACAGCTGTTCCCGCGCCTGCACCAGTTCGATTTCCCGGTAGCGATAGCGGTTGCGCACTTCGCTGACGATCGCCAGCAGCGGCACTT
Source organism: Pseudomonas sp. PS01299 (assembly GCF_029960145.1). Taxonomy (NCBI): domain Bacteria; kingdom Pseudomonadati; phylum Pseudomonadota; class Gammaproteobacteria; order Pseudomonadales; family Pseudomonadaceae; genus Pseudomonas; species Pseudomonas sp. PS01299. Next base: position 17,121 of record NZ_JASCPO010000121.1, read on the forward strand.
CATACAGAATCACATGCAGCCACGGGCCGCGCAGACGGATGAACAGTTCGCCGTTCTCGATCCCGGTGTGCAGGTAGCGCAGGTTGAAACGGAACAGGCCGAGAAAGCGCAGGAAATCCGGTTTCAGGAAGGTGATGCGCTCGAGAAAACTCAACTGGTCGGCGCTCAGGCTCAGTTCGGCCAGGCGCTCGATCTGGTAACGAATCTCGGCCAGATACGGCCGCAGATCCTCACTGTTACGGCAACGAAACTCCCATTCGACTTCGACGTTGGGGTAGTTGTGCAGCACCGCCTGCATCATCGTCAGTTTGTAGAAGTCGGTGTCGAGCAGGTTCTGCACGATGCGATCGGCAAACACACTCTCGCTCATAAACGGGGTCTCCAGGTACACCGCGCGGATGCGCGGGATCAATCAATGACGCTAGTGGCGCATATCAGCGGTGGGGATTGCCAGCATTTTTTAAGAGCGTCGAGATCACCTGTGGGAGCGGGCTTGCTCGCGAATGCGGTGGGTCAGTCAATTCAAATGTGACTGATGCACCGCATTCGCG
>NZ_JASCPO010000122.1:0-17587 GCF_029960145.1 Pseudomonas sp. PS01299
CGAATGCGCTGTGTCAGCCAAATCAGCGTCGACTGACACACCGCATTCGCGAGCAAGCCCGCTCCCACCCAAAGCACTCAGCGTGCTGCAGACCCACAATAACCATAAAAATCCGAGGTACTCCCTGTGGCCGTTGATATCGAAGATAGCCGCTCTGCGCGCTTTGCCTTGCGCTGTTCAAGCTTTGCCGAACGCTGGTTCCCCGACTCCTGGGTATTCGCCGCACTGGCGGTGATCATTGTCGCGCTGGCCACTTTGGCCATGGGCGCCAAACCCACCGATGCCGCGATGGCGTTCGGTGACGGGTTCTGGAGCCTGATCCCGTTCACCATGCAAATGGCTTTCGTGGTGATTGGCGGCTACGTCGTCGCCAGTTCGCCGCCAGCGGTCAAGCTGATCGACAAACTGGCGCGCATCCCGAAAAACGGCCGCTCTGCCGTGGCCTGGGTCGCGCTGATCTCGATGGTCGCCTCGCTGCTGAACTGGGGCCTGTCGCTGGTATTCGGCGGTTTGCTGGTGCGCGCCCTCGCCCGCCGCACCGATCTGAAAATGGATTACCGCGCGGCCGGTGCGGCGGCGTATCTGGGCCTCGGCGCGGTCTGGGCGCTGGGCCTGTCATCGTCGGCGGCGCAGTTGCAGGCCAACCCGGCCAGCCTGCCGCCGGCGATCCTGTCGATCACCGGGGTGATTCCGTTCACCCAAACCATCTTCCTCTGGCAGTCCGGCGCCATGCTGCTGGCGCTGATCGTGATTTCGATCATCGTCGCCTACGCCACCGCACCCGGCCCAAACTCTGCACGCGATGCCAAGGATTGCGGCATCGACCCGGCGTTCAACCTGCCACCGCTGCAACCACGCACCCGACCCGGCGAATGGCTGGAACACAGTCCGCTGCTGATCATCTTGCTGGTGCTGCTGGCCGCCGGTTGGCTGTTCCACGAGTTCTCGAGCAAACCGGCGATCACCGCGATTTCCGGGCTCAACACCTATAACTTCCTGTTCATCATGCTCGGCGCCCTGCTGCACTGGCGCCCACGCAGCTTCCTCGATGCAGTGGCCCGGGCGGTGCCGACCACCACTGGCGTGCTGATCCAGTTCCCGTTGTACGGCTCGATCGCCGCGCTGCTGACCACGGTCAAAGGCGCCGATGCGCAGACGCTGGCGCATCACATCTCGACCTTCTTCGTCAGCATCGCCTCCCACGACACCTACGCGTTGCTGATGGGCGTGTACTCGGCGATTCTCGGCTTCTTCATCCCGTCCGGCGGCGGCAAGTGGATCATCGAAGCGCCCTACGTGATGCAAGTCGCCAACGATCTGCAGTACCACCTCGGCTGGGCGGTACAGATCTACAACGCCGCCGAAGCGCTGCCGAACCTGATCAACCCGTTCTACATGCTGCCGCTGCTGGGCGTGCTCGGTCTGAAGGCGCGAGACCTGATCGGCTTCTCGTTCGTGCAATTGCTGGTGCACACGCCGCTGGTGCTGTTCTTGCTGTGGGTGCTGGGCACGACATTGGCGTATACGCCGCCGGTGATGCCGTAGATTGACGAAATTGCACCTGCCTCATGGCAGGTGCAATCAATGTTGCTCAGAGGGCAGGAATCTCAACAGTTCAGGCAAAGCAACTTGAACCGTTTCCCAGACGACATCCAGATTGATGTCGAAGTAGCCATGAGCGATCCGGTTACGCATCCCGCGCATGCTGCGCCAGGGAGTTTGAGTGTTCTGAGCTGCGAATTCCGGAAACCGATCCATTATTTTGGTCGCCGCCTCGCCAATGATAACCAAGCTCATGATGACCGCTTGTTGCGTCCGTTTGTCGTCGACGAACTCTTCCTTGCTCAGACCTTCGACGAAGACCAGCGCATCGCTCGCAGCTTGACGCATATGCTCAAGATAATCGCCGAGCCGGTTCTCGATCATACGGGACGGGCCTGTTCAAGAACCTGCTGACGAAATTTCAGCGGAAGGTCTCCCGGCGTCAGCAGATCGACTGTAACTCCAAGCAAATCTTCAAGCTCGACCTGAAGCCCGCCGAGATCAAACAAGGTGGCACCGGGCAAGGGATCCACCAGTAGATCAAGGTCACTACCTTCCATATCGGTACCCAGCAAGGTCGAGCCAAAAACTCGCGGATTGGCCACACGGAATCTGCCGACAACCTCGCGAACGGCAGCTCGTTGCAGATCAAGAGCAATGGAGGGTTTCATGGTTCACTCAGGCCAGTTTCGATATCGCAGCAGTCTAGCAGTGCCGAAGAGCAGTAGACACCGCACCATTTGTCACCTAACCGTCACATTCCCTTGTTAGCGTCCGCCCGAAACAAACTGAAACAATTAAGCAGAACGGGCTGACAGATGAAAGACGAGACAGACGGCACTGACGCACCTGAATCCGACAACCCCACCGACACCAGTCGCCGCCGCTTTCTCGGCGGTGTCGCCGTCCTCGGCGTGGGCGCGACCCTGGCCGGCTGCGGCAACGCCAGCGATCAACCGGGTAAACCAGTCGAGCGCCCGCTGACCCCGACCGAGCTGGACAAGGCCCTGCGCGATCAGGTGAAAACCGTGGTGGTGATCTATGCCGAGAACCGTAGCTTCAACAACCTGTTCGGTGATTTCCCCGGTGTCGAAAAGCCGCTGTCGGCGCTCAAGCCTGCCGATTACCAGCAACGTGACCGCGACGGCAGTCTGCTGCAGACGTTACCGCCAGTCTGGGGCGGCGTGTTGCAGATCGGCCCGCAAACGCTTGATGGCGTGACCTACCCCAGCGCCACGCAGTTTCAGGAAAACCTGCCCAACGCGCCTTTCGCCCTCAAGGGCCCGAATGCCGAAGACTTGCCGTTCGGTCTGGTGACCCGCGATTTGTGGCACGTGTTCTATCAGAACCAGATGCAGATCAATGGCGGCAAGAACGACGGCTTCGTCGCCTGGGCCGACTCCGGTGGTTTGACCATGGGGCACTACGCCCAGAGCCGCTACTCGCTACGCTTGTGGGATGTGGCGCAGGAATTCGTGCTGTGCGACAACTTCTTCCAGGGTGCCTTCGGCGGCTCGTTCCTCAACCACCAATACCTGATCAGCGCCACCGCGCCGTTCTATCCGGACGCGGCCAATTCGGTGGCCAAATCCCAGATCGCCGCCCTGCAAAGCGATGATCCGACTGACCCGCGCCTCAAGCCACTGGAACAGTCACCCGCCAGCGCCATGACCGGCCCGCCGCAGTTCGGCCCGAGTGCGCTGACCCCGGACGGCTTCGGCGTCAACACCCTCGCCCCGCCGTACTGGCCGACGTGGATTCGCGATCCGGAGCGTCCGGCGTACTCCAAGCCGGATCTGCCCAATGTGATGGTGCCGCAGACCCACGAGCATATCGGCGACAAGCTGTCGAAGAAGAACGTCGACTGGGCCTGGTACGCCGGCGCCTGGCAGGCAACGCTGGAGCAGTACAAGGATTCCGGCGGGATTCCGAAGATCCCCAACTTCCAGTACCACCACCAGCCGTTCAACTACTTCAAGCGGCAAGGCCCGGAGAACCCGCAAGAGCGCAACAAACGTCTGCGCGACGCGGGTCTGGGCGATGAGTCGAGCAGCAACAAGTTCTTCGCCGATGCCGAGGCCGGCAAGCTGCCGGCGGTAACTTTCTACAAACCGCAGGGCAACCTGAACATGCACGCCGGTTATGCCGACGTCGCCTCCGGTGACCGGCACATCGTCCGCGCCCTGAAGGTGCTGCGCGAAAGTCCGCAGTGGAAAAACATGGTGGTGGTCGTGACGGTCGATGAAAACGGCGGCTGGTGGGATCATGTGGCGCCACCCAAGGGCGATCGCTGGGGTCCGGGGTCGCGGGTGCCGGCGCTGGTAGTGTCGCCATTCGCCCGCAAAGGCACGGTGGATCACACGGTTTACGACACGGCGTCGATCCTGCGCCTGATCACCCGAGTGTTCCAACTGGAAACCCTCGACGGCCTCAAGCAGCGCGATGAGGCAATGATCGCCCGTGGCCAGAAACCGATGGGCGATCTGACCAACGCCCTGCATTTTCACGCCTGAAAACCCCGTCCTGCGGGCTGACGCAAAAATCCGTGAATGACCGCTTCTCTGTGCAACACGGCTGATCCAATATGAAGCGCCCCGAACCCGGGGAACCCACGCTGAAAAGGATCTGAGCATGTTCAAACTCGCAGGATTTACCCCCGCAGTTCTTACACTCGCCGCGCTCACCCTGAGTGCGGCTGCCCACGCCGATGTCGACCTGAAGCTGGGCAGCACCGAGCGCGTCACCCGCCTCTTCGCCTACCCCAACAATTGCAGCGTGATCTGTTATCGCAACTGGTCCCTGGAGCAGACCGTCGCCCATTACCTGAGCCAGAGCGTGCAGCGCGATGGTTACAGCAATGCCAAAGTCTTGGTGAAGAACGATAACGGGCAGATTTTCGCCGAGATCAGCGGCGTTCCCGAAGGTTACGACAAGCCGCTGTCGGCGCTGCTCGATGCCGGTGATCTGGCCTATAACGGCGCCAGCAAGCTCAATGCCGATGGCAAATGGGCGTACAGCTGGTACCTGTTCCTGCCGCTGGGCATGGCTCTGGAAAACCGCAAGAGCGTCGAACTGCTGCACTTCCCGCCGGATTACTCGCTGACTCAGGCCCAGGATTATCTGCGTTCGAACACCACCGACCGCTGGGCCACGCTGCTGACCGCCAACGGCATCCCGGCCGAGCAGACGCCGGCCTATCAGACCATCATCGACATCGCGCCAATCGCGGCGCCGTCCAACGCCGGTAGTGATCTGGAGGGCGTCTACGACTACTTCAAGGATTACCAGACCACGCTGGTCAAGCAGTTCAGCCAGACCAGCACCGGCACCACCCTGCCGATGGTCGCGTTCGGTGCGCCGGTGCGTAACTGGATCAAGCAGCAATACGGCCCGACCGTGGCCGTATTGGGTCTGGCGACCATCAGCCCGAGCGCGGGGGTGAACGTGCCGGTGCTGGGATCGAACCATCCGAGCTACATCTGGTACGCCGCCGACCCGGCCAGCTATGACGGCGATGAGGCCAAGGCCGATGCCGCCGGTTTGAAGGTCATGGGTCAGGACTTGAGCGCCGCTTGCTGGCAAGCCGGGATGGGCAGTAAACCGGGCACCGATGCGAAAGCCCTGCTCAACAGCTGCACGCAGACCTGGCAAGTGACGCAAAAGGGCAAGACCTGCGAACTGTTCTACACCTCGATCCGCAACCTGACCCCGGCACAGGCCGCCGCCAAGTGCTCGACCACGCCAATCAAGGCCCAGTTGCAACAGCTTCAGGGCGAATTGCCGGCCACCGCCGTTCCTGCACCACACCTCTGATCCGCTGAAAAAGCTTCCCGTGTCAGTCAATGCTGACGCGGGGAGCAGCCAATCACGCCTGTCAGATCTGACAGTAGACAGTTTGAGGGATACACCGGAATATTGGATCCAAACATGTTGCAGCGCTGACAGGACGTCAGACCAGGGAAGTCGCAGCATTTGCCGACAGGGACCGTTATGAATAATCAGGCCCATCAACACAACATCCCACGCGACGCACCCGGCATCTACCCGTTTGCCGGATTGCCGGTGCGTCTGGGTTTCCCATCCACCGAGGATTTCGAAATCATGCAGGACCACCACGGTCACGCGGCAGTGGTGGCGCGCCGGGCGTTCTTGCGCATCACCCGGATGTGTCGGGTATCCGGACAACTGTTGCCCTATCGCTGCCGACAGACGCGTCAGTTACTGGCCGGCATCCATCTCTACGATCCGCGCTTTTGCGGGTTGCTCGAACACGCCTGCGATCCGAATGTGTTTCTGGACATGAGTGAGCTGTGGCTGTGGGCACTTCGCGACATTCAGCCGGGTGAACGCCTGACCATCGACGTCGCCGCCACCGAAGATCGCTTGTTGCAGCAGTTCGCCTGCACCTGTGGCTCGCCGCGCTGTCGTGGGTGGATCACCGGCTACGATGAGCCACCCAGTATCGAGGGCCAGCACTTTCTGCAGCACTGGCGGCATCCACACTGATCGGGATTACAACGCCCCGACCGGACGCAGACGGTATTGCGGCGGCAGTTGCTCGAAACCGCTGATGGTGGTGTTCAGGCTTTTCCAGCGACCGTCCTTGATGCCGTAGATGCAGCCGTGAATCGACAGGCTCTGGCCGCGATGCCAGGCGTTCTGGATGATGCTGGTGTGCGCAACGTTGGCCACTTGCTGGACGACGTTGAGTTCGCACAGCCGATCGACCTGCTCTTCCTCGGTCGGCAGCTTGGCCAGTTCTTCACGTTTTTCGTAATACAGGTCGCGGATCGAGCGCAGCCAGCCATCGATCAGACCGAACTGGCGATCCTGCATCGAGGCGCGCACACCGCCGCAGCCATAGTGGCCGGTCACGAGGATGTGTTTGACCTTGAGCACATCAACCGCGTACTGGATCACCGACAGGCAATTGAGGTCAGTGTGCAGCACCACGTTGGCGACGTTGCGGTGTACGAACAGATCGCCCGGCAGCATGCCGACGATCTCGTTGGCCGGCACCCGCGCGTCGGAGCAGCCGATCCAGAGATATTCCGGGGTCTGCTGGCGCGCCAGCTTGGCGAAGAAATCCGGGTCTTCCTTGGTGATCGCGTCAGCCCAACGCTCGTTGTTATCAATCAGGTCTTGTAAGTCGTGCATGGTTAAGGCCTCAAGAAAGATGCGCTGGTATGACAGACGACCGCCCGTCGGGGTCACGCAAGAACCGCAGGTGTTTTTCTTTGGAATTCTCGGGTGCCCGGTGAGTCCACTCAGTAAGGCCCACAGTATGAGGATTTGCCATGACTGATTCACGACGTCCGTTCGATGCGGTGCAACCCGAACCCATCGATGACAACGAAGACCGCATGGGCTCGGTGCATGAGCTGGATTTCGATGAAGACGAACCCAGCGCGAAAATCGGTGACGAGATTCCGGAACGTGAACGCGATCAACTGATGCCCGACGAACGGGTGCGCGAGGCCGGGCTTACTGGTGCATCGACGGCTGATCATGAACCGACCGACGACGACTTGAGTCCGGAAACACTGATTCACGAGGATGGCGCACGCGATGCCGAAGAGGCAGGCGAGGGCAATCAGGCCGATTGGGATCTGAGCATTGTCGATGAGGATGACATCGGCGGCGGCAATGGTCTGGATGAGGCGGAGCTGGCGCGGCGTGATCCGCTGGATGGCAATCGCTGATCTGTATTGCCTGTAAGGACGCCTTCGCGAGCAAGCCCGCTCCCACAGAGAATTGAGACTCGGCTCAAAACCAATGTGGGAGCGGGCTTGCTCGCGAAGCTTTTAAACAAGATCAGTCGACCAGGGTGCAGGCCATCACTACGGCGTCTTCGCGCCCGCCCACCGCCGGATAATAATCGCGACGCCGGCCAATCTCATTGAAACCATACCGCTCGTACAACCTGAACGCTGCAGTATTGCTGTCGCGCACTTCCAGGAAGCATTCCCGGGCAGAGGCCGCATATGCCCGCGACATCAGATGCTCGAGCAGCGTCAGCCCCAGCCCCCGTCCCTGATTCTCCGGTTTGACCGTGATGTTCAGCAGATGCGCCTCGTCGAGAATGATCTGCACCACCCCGTGGCCGACCTGCTGCTGGCCTTCGAACATCAGCCAGATCTGGTATTTGCCCAGCCCGTCGAGAAAAATCCCGCGCGTCCAGGGATGGCTGTACGCCGCGTATTCGATCTTCAATACCGCGTCCAGGTCCGCCTCGGTCATCGGGCGGAACGATACAGCTTCACTCATTCGATGGTTTCCAGCGCGCCATCAGCCGACGCATGGCTTGCCACACAGCGGCCTTGCGCTGTGGCTCTTCCATTAACAATTCCAGACCGGGGATGGCCCATGCCAGGCCCAGGCCTTCGATCTGCAATTCACTATTGAACGCTTCGGCGTCCGCTTCACCGGCAAAGCGCACCGCCGGCAGGCCGATCAGCCACAGGCAGGCGCAGGGTGCCGCTTCCATCTGTACCGAGAGGAAACCCTGAACAAAGTCGCGCGCCGCTTCCGGGCCCTGATCCATGGTGCCGCGGTTCAGCCACGGCCAGCGCACCGGCTCGCCGACGATTTGTGGCGCATCCGGCAGACCGGCGGCGCGCAACATGTCTTTAAGCAGCAGATAGGCCGGATCGCGGCTCTGGAACGCTTCGCCTGTGGGTAACTCGACCAGCAGCAGGCAAGCCCCGGCGCGCAGCAACTGCAGGGCAAAACGCGGTGGCGGCACGGGCGCGGGTCTGGCGACAACTGGCGCCTCCTCGACCTCTTCCACCGGTTTGGCGCCATTGCGGGTACTGGCGAGCGACGGGCGTGGCACTTCGATCTTCGGCCGTTCGACCGGACGGGCGGCAGGCTGCACCGGAGCTTCGGCCTGCACAACCGGCATCACCACGACCTCTGGCTCAGGCTCGGGCATGTCCAGCAGCTCGGGCCGCGACGGGGCGGCGAAAGGCAATTCGGTGCGCGGCAGCCAGTTGACCACCTGCATGGCGTTCAAATAGGCGCGGCGGCGGGACTCGATAAGCAAAGGGTCGGCCACTTGTGGATAACTGAAGTGGGCTGATTCTACAGCCCTTCGTTCAAGATCGCTTGCTGTTGATCGATAGCCTTTACCTGGGCTCGCTCCCTGAGAAAATGCGACAGCCCGTCCCGAGAGTGAATCGCATCCCTCGTGATGCAGTACAATCGCGGCTTTTAATCGCCAACCAGCCGGCCATTCCGATGATCGAACCCAAGCGCGTCTTGCGCGCCCTCGCTGAACACTGGGCACTTCTGGAGCCACTGTGCGAGCACTTCGACCAAGGCACCCTGAGCCTCAACGAACTGCGCACGCAATTGGCTGCCCAACAACTGGACAGCACGCCGCAGGACATCACCAGCCTGCTCGACGTGTGGATTCGCCTGGACATTCTGGTGCCCGTGGCGAAAAGCCCGAACCGTTTCGAGCTCAACGCGCAGATCCACGACTTCCTTGCCTACCTGCGCCGTGAGCACCGTCTGGGCCTGTGCCTGGAAATCGAAGCCTACTTGCGTCACCTCGAACGTCTGGCCGGCTACATTCAGGACGCGTTCGATGTGCGCGACGGCAACGACCTCGCCCGTCAGTTGCGTTTGCTCGACATGCGCGTGCGCGACGTGCTGAAGAAACTCGACAACGACGAGCAGGCACTGGTCGCCGTGGCCGAACGGGCCAAGACCAGCGACCGGCAGATTCCGCTGCGTCAGCGATACGCCGAAGTGTTGGCGACGTGGGACGAATACGTCGAGCCGATGATCGACCTGGTGAACGCCGACGGCGCCTTCGAACAAGGCGTGCGCAAGGTCGAAACCGTGCTGCTGAAGATGCTCAGCGAACAGCAGCGCCTCGGCCATCTGGTCGATGACGACATGCTGCTGCGCACCCACGCGCGCATCCTCGAAATGCAGACCAGCGCCCAGTTGACCCTGCGCCACGCCCGCGAACTGCTGCTGCCGCTGCGTGAAGAGGCGCGCCGGCACAACGCCGTGACCCGTGGTGCAGCGCTGGCGCTGGCGGCGATTCGCCGCAAAGGCATCGACGCCGTGCCGCAAGCGGCGATGCCGCTGTTCACCCGGCCGCAAAGCACCTTCCTCGGCAGCGCCAGTCAGGTCGAGGCCTACGTCTACGCCCTGGCGCGTTTCGAGCCGAAACCGGCGCGTTTCCCCAAGGCGCACAAGACCCAGAAGTCCGGCGATGCGCCGCGTGCACCGCGCACCGTGCGCGAGATGGTCGAGCGTTGCGAAGAGTCCCTGCCGATGCCGGATCTGATGACCTGGTTGCTGGAGCAGGAACCGGACGGCGCCACCGACGAATTGCTCTACTGGTTCTCGCGTCTGTCGCGGGAAAAACGCTTCACCCGCGAGCGTCTGGAACGCCGCGAATACCACACTCACGAGCACCAGGTCAGCCTGCGCTCCTTCGCCCTGCTCTCGGCCCGCGACTCCGCCGCCGAGGATTCTGCGAGCATCCCCAATGCATCTTGATCTATCCGAACTGTCCCAACTGGCGCCGATCTTCCGCGAGCTGTTCAAGGGCTATCACGTCAGCCGCCGCGACCCGGAGTTGTACGCGCAACTGTCGAACTTCCAGGATCAATACCGCACGCTGTTCAAGGCGCTGGGGTTCGAGCTGGTCTGCGACACCCGTGGTTTCTACTACTTCGTGCCGGACATGGCCGCTGCGGCGGTGAACAAGACCGCTCAGCGCCTGGCGCTGTTCACCTTCATTCTCGTCGAGCACCTGGCCGATCAGGGCCGCGATCCGATCGCCGTGCTCGACGGCGGCAGCCTCGGCCGCGAAGAATTGCCGTCGTTGCTGGACAAATACCGCGACCTGTTCATCCAGGCCGAAGTGCAGACCGTCGAAGAACTGGAAGAAAAAATCATGCGTCGCATGACCCAGCTCGGTTTCGCCGGCGAAGAAAACGGCGTGTACCGTTTCCTGCCGCCGATGCACCGTTTCCTCGATGTGTGCCTGTCGGTGCAGCAGGACCGCGATCTGGCGGCCAGCGTACACAGCGTGCTGCCGCTGCCGGCACCGGTGCTGATCGACGAAGAGGCCGAAGCCAAATTCCTCGAGACCGACGATCCGCTTGATCTCAGCGAATTTGAGGAAGAGAGCGAAGAAGACGCACTGGCCCGGGCCATTGCCGAAGAACAGGAGTCCGACGCATGAGCCAGGAACGCTACGGCATCCGCCGCTTTGCCCTTTTGAACACCGCCGGTTACAGCCTCGGCCTGTTCCCGCTGGAAGAACCGTTGTCGGTCTACGGCGCGAACAACCTCGGGAAATCGGCGTCGATCAACGCCTTGCAGTTCCCGATTCTGGCGCGCATGTCGGACATGAGTTTCGGCAAGTACAGCCTGGAACAATCGCGGCGCTTCTACTTTGCTTCCGACACCAGTTACATCCTCGTCGAAGTCAATCTACCGCACGGCCCACACGTGATCGGCGTGGTCGGTCGTGGCCCGGGCGGTGGTTTCGGTCACCAGTTCTTCGCCTACGCCGGCAAGCTCGATCTGGCGCATTACCAGAAGAACGACACTTGCCTGCGTCAAAAAGAACTGTTCAGCAACCTTGAGAAAGAAGGCCTGAAAGCCTACGAACTCAAGCCGGACGAACTGCGTCGTTTGCTGGTGGGCGGTCACACGTCGATCCCGCTGGACCTGACCCTGATTCCGCTGCGCTCCACCAGCGAGCAGAGCCTGAAGACCTTCCGCGCGCTGTTCATCAACCTGCTGCACATGCGCGAAATCACCGCGGCCAAGTTGAAGCAACTGTTCCTCGATGCCTTCGAGCACAGCCTGCGTTCCGGCAGCGTCGACTACATCGCCGCGTGCGAAGAAGCCTTCCGCGACGTGCGCCGGATGGAGCAGGACTACAACTCGCTGGTCGCTGCCGGCCCATTGGTCGAAGCTCTGGCCAACGGCGTGAAACAGCGCGACGTGCTGCGCGGCAAACTGCATCGCCTGTCGCCGCTGCTCGACTCGCTGCTCGGCACGTGGTCGGACTACGCCACGGCGCGCAAGGAAGAGCTGACCATTCAGGCCGAACACTACCGTCGCGAGCAGGATGATCTGCAAAACGATCAGCGCGGCGGCACGCAGGAACTGATGCGTCTGGAGCGGGAAATCTCCGGCATCCAGCGCTGGCTCGGTGAGTTGTCGGTGCTGAAGAACCGCTTCGCGCTGGTCGATGACGTCAAAGTGCTGGAGCAACAACTGCTCGCGGCCAAGGACGCGCACGACGAACTGGCTGGTGCGCTGGCACAGTCCCGGCAGTTCAGCGCCGAGGATCTGGAAGAACGTCTGCGCGATCTGGAAAAACGCCTGAAGTCGGTGAAGCAGCAACTCGATCACGCCGACAACAACAGCTACGCCCGCCTGCGCGAAGAGTTCTCGCAGCAGGACGTCGAGCGCCTGATGCGTCTGTTCAACAGCGCGCTGTTCAGCCTGCCGCTGGGCGAACATGGCATCACCCTCGACGAGGATGGCGAGTGGGTCAAATCGGTCGAGCTGATCCTCGATGGCTTCAAGGGCGAGCGCTTCGAAGTGCCGGGCCTGTCGATCGACATCTCGCACATCGAGCCGCCGGCTCTGCAAGCGCTGGCCGACCGCGCCGCGCTGCGTGACCAGAAAGAACGTCTGGAAAAAGAGCTCAAGCAACTCAAGACCCAGCAAGCCGTGGCCGCCGACCGCGCCGCGAGCAAGACCCAGACCGAAGCGCTGTACCAACAAGTGCTGGATGCGCAGAAAGCCCTGGAAGATTTCCGTCGCACCCAGACCCTGAGCGCCGAAGAAGGCGACAAGCTTGAGCAGTTGGCGCAGATGGAAGCGGCGCAGGACGAACTCAAGCGCTCCAGCGATGCGTTCACCGAGCGCGTCCAGCAGCTGTCGGCCAAGCTGCAACTGGTCGGTCGGCAGATCGCCGACATGGAAGCCAAGCAGCGCACCCTCGACGACGCCCTGCGCCGCCGTCAGCTGCTGCCGGCGGATCTGCCGTTCGGTACGCCGTTCATGGATCCGGTCGATGATTCGATGGACAACCTGCTACCGCTGCTGAACGACTATCAGGACAGCTGGCAAGGCTTGCTGCGCGCCGACGGTCAGATCGAAGCGCTGTACGCGCAGGTGCGCCTCAAAGGCGTGGCCAAGTTCGACAGCGAAGACGACATGGAGCGCCGTCTTTCGCTGCTGATCAACGCTTACGCGCACCGTACCGACGAAGCCCTGACGTTGGGCAAGGCCCGGCGTGCGGCGGTCACCGACATCGCCCGGACCCTGCGCAACATCCGCAGCGACTACGACAGCCTCGAGCATCAACTGGCGCTGTTCAACCGCGAGATCAACAAGCGTCAGGTGTCCAACCTGCAGAGCTTCCGCATCGTGCTCGCGCCGAACAAGGAAGCGCTCAAGCACATCGACCAGATCATCCACAGCGCCGGTCAGTACGAAGAAGGCGAAACCCTGTCGGTGTTCGATCTGAGCCAAAGCGCGGAACAGGACAACAAGAACGAAGAGGCCAAGGAGTACCTGGCGCGGCTGGTGGCGGCGAACCACAACCAGCTCGGTCTCAAGGACTTGTTCGAACTGGCGTTCGAGATCACCAAGGTCAACGGTCAGCCGGTGATTCACACCGACATCGACGGCGCGGCGTCCAACGGCACCACCATGACCATCAAGGCGCTGACCAACATGTACTTGTTGCTGCACTTGATGGACCGTGATCTGGCCGGTCGCGTGCGCCTGCCGTACTACCTCGACGAGGCGGCGGACATCGACGAGAAGAACCAGGCAGCGCTGCTGGAAACCAGCCTGCAATTGGGCTTCGTGCCGATTCTGGCGAGTGTGAAGCCGCAGGTCTGCGCCAGTGTCGCCATCGACCTGGAGGGCGGCAGCGGCCCGGCGGGGATCTACATCGACGAGGCGGACTGGAAGTACATCCGCCGGCATGATGTGGTGAAGGCCACCGTCAGTGTGCAAGCCGATGAGCCGGAGCTGGATGAGGTTTGATCGACTTTAGCTGAAAACCAAAAAGGGCCGCGATCTGTTGGGATCGCGGCCCTTTTTTATGGCTTTGGGTTTGTGCTGATCAGGAGGACCTCATCGCTGGCAAGCCAGCTCCCACGGGTTTTTGCGTTGAATACACATTCTGTATACGACACAAACCCTGTGGGAGCGGGCTTGCCCGCGAAGGCGTCCTTCCAGACGCCACATCAATGGCGGGTTATTTACCGAGCGAAATCTTCGGCGCCCAGGTCAGCCACTCATCTTCGAACTTGTCGAACAACGGGAACGTCTGCTCAGCCCGTGCCGGGGTGCCCATGCGCTCACCGTCCGGCGTAGCGAAGGCGATACCACCCTGAATCGCCGTCTCCAGCGACTCCGTGCGTACCGTCAAACCATTGAACAGACCGATGTCGAAACCGACACCGCTGGTGTTCCAGAATCGGCTGCCACTGCGCACCAACGGCGCGTATTTCGGCTCGATCAAAATATGCACCAACACCCGGTCAGCCGTCTGGCCCAGTTCGTAACCGGTGACCTTGCCCACGGTGATTTCGCGGTAGGTCACGGGTACGCCCGGTTTCAGCGAGCCACGGCGCGCGGCGCTCAACACCAGACTCAAGCCAGCCTCCTGCTTGCTCACTTCCGGCGGACTGGCCAGCGCAACGAAGTTCTTCTGCGGGCCGAGATTTTTCGCTGCCGGCTGCACTTCCACATATTGCCCGGTGACCAGGGTTTCCAGGTTCTGGGTCTTGATCAACCCCAACTCCGGCTTGACCACCCAGAACTGACTGCCGACCCGCGCAATGCGCTCCGGCACTTCGGTGATCCGCGCGGTAATCATCACGGCTTGCAGATCGTCGGTCAGATCGACGTCTTCAATCTTGCCGACATCCAGCCCTTTGAAACGAATCGGTGTGCCCGGGCGCAAACCGTCGGCGCGGTCGACCTTGATCGTCACCAGCGTGCCTTTCTGGTTGGCCTCGTCATGGTTGGCGAACAGACGGAAGCGTGGAATACGCTTTTGCAGCGGCGCCTTGGCTTGCGGTGTTTCGAAAGCGATACCGCCGGCCATCAACGTCTGCAACGACTCGCTCTTCACTTGAATACCACCCGTAAGACCACCGGTGAGGGTGATGCCGCTGACATTCCAGAAGCGTGTCGACGCGTTGACCAGGCTTTCGTATTCCTTCTCGATATGCACGCCAATGACGATTTGCTTTTTGGTCTTGGAGAACTGATAGCTCTGTACCGAACCGACCTTGACCTGTTTGTACAGAATCGGACTGCCGACTTCGATCGAACCGAGAACATCGGTGAACAGCACCAGATGCAGACCCGGCGAACGCAGATCCAGCGGCGGCGCTTTTGGCCGCGCCTCGAATTCGCGTTTCGGCGCGGCACCTTTGTCGCCCGGACGCACGGCAATGTAGTTACCTTTGACCAACGCTTCGAGTCCGGTGATACCGGCCAGGGAAATCGACGGTTTGACCACCCAGAACTGCGTGCCTTCGACCAGATAGTCTTCGGCCAGAGGATCCAGCGTCAGCTCGGCCGTGGCGCTGTTCAGATCCGGATCGATTTTCAACGCTTTCATGTTGCCGACCTGAATGCCTTTGTACATCACCGGCGTACGGCCGGCCTGCAAGCCTTCGAAATCACTGAGTTTGACCTTGACCCGAATACCGGCAGCGGCGGCGTCGAAGTCCTCATAGAGACGGAACGGCAGGCTTGGATCGGTGGGCGGACTGTCCTTGCGATTCTCCGGAGTGGCGAAGGCAATACCGCCGGCGACGATGCTCGCCAGGGATTCACTGCGTACCTTCACCCCGGACAGGTTGGCGTCGATGCTGATGCCGCTGGCATTCCAGAAACGTGTATGTTTGCGCACCAGTTTGGCGTAGGTCGGCTCGATGAACACTTTGAGCTCAACGGTGCTCTGGTCTTCAGACAGCACGTAGCTTTTGATCTGACCGACTTTGATCTGCTTGTAGAACACCGGACTGCCGCGGTTCAGCGAACCAAGGCGATCGGCCTTGATCGTCAGGTGCAGGCCGGGCTTGGAGTCCGATAGCGGCGGCTCTTCGGCCAGCGCCTTGAACTTGCGGGTCGGCTCGCCTTCACCGGGACTGATGGCCACGTAGTTACCTGAAACCAGGGTTTCCAGACCGGTGATGCCGGCCAGGGTCACGCTCGGTTTCACCAGCCAGAAGCGGGTGCTGGTCTTGAGGTATTGCTCGACGTCCTTGTTCATCTCGACGGTGGCAATCACCCCTTTGGAATTACCCTCGTCATCAAGTTTGAGCGTCTTCACCTTACCCACCGGCATGCCCTTGTAGACCACTTCGGTCTTGTTGGCCTGGATGCCTTCACCGCTTTCGAAACGCACCTGAATCTCGATACCGGTTTCGTTATAGGCACGCCAGCCGAGCCAGCCACCGATGATCAGGGCAATCAGAGGCAGTACCCAAATGGCAGACCAGTTGGAGGCCGGTCGGGTTTTCGCTACAGGCAAATCAGTCATGGTCGTCGTCCGACTCCGTGTTATCCCAAATCAGTCGGGGATCGAAAGTTACTGCGGCAAGCATCGTCAGAATCACCACACTGGCGAAGGCGATGGCGCCAAGGTTGGCTTCGACACTGGCAAGCCGGCCGAAGTTGACGACCGCCACCAGAATGGCGATCACAAAGATGTCGAGCATCGACCAACGACCGATGAACTCGATGAAGCGGTACATCCAGATCCGCTGCCGCGCGGACAACGGCTGACGTCGCTGCACCGAAAACAGCAGCAGTGCGATGCCCACCAGTTTGAAGGTCGGCACCAGAATACTGGCGATGAACACCACGGCGGCAATCGGGATCATGCCGTGCTGCACCAACTGGATCACGCCGGACATGATGGTGCTGGGATCGCCCTGCCCCAGCGAACTGACCGTCATGATCGGCAACACATTGGCCGGGATGTAGATAATCGCAGCTGTGATCAGCAGGGCCCAGGTTCGGGCCAGACTGTTCGGACGACGAGCGTGAACCAGCGCACCGCAGCGGGTGCAGGTCTGCTCGTCGGTGTCCGCATCCTGTTTGTTCAATTCATGGCATTCGGTACAGATCAGAATGCCCGCATCAATCGCCCGCATGGGCATCCTCTCCTGATAACGCCTGCCAGATCTGATGCGGTGACATCACCACTTCCAGCCAGACCTGAACCAACAACAAACCGATGAAACACGCCAGACCGAGGCCGACGGTGATGGCCGCCATGTCCGCCAGTTTGACGATCGCCACGAGGACGCCCATGAGGTAGACCTCGAGCATTCCCCAGTCTTTGAGGTGGTGATAAATGCGGTAGAGCAATAAGCCGTAACTGCGTCCGACGTTGAATCGAATCGTCAGCAAAACGAATAACTGGCACAGCAACTTCAGCAACGGAATAGCCATACTGCACAGGAATACAACGATCGAAACGCCCTGCATGTCCGTATTGAACAAGCCGAGCACGCCGCTCCAGACCGTATCCTGCGAAGATTGTCCGAGGATATTGAGTTGCATGATGGGTAAAAAGTTTGCCGGGATGTACAGCAATAATGCTGCGATCACCAAGGCAAGGCTGCGCTGCACCACATTATGGCGATGGGCGTACAACTCGTAACCGCAGCGCGGGCAGAGTGCTTTCTCGCCATGGGCAAGCTTGGGCTTGCGCATCAGCAGGTCGCACTCATGACAGGCCACCAAGTCTTCCAG
The DNA here is from genome assembly GCF_029960145.1 of Pseudomonas sp. PS01299. NCBI lineage: Bacteria > Pseudomonadati > Pseudomonadota > Gammaproteobacteria > Pseudomonadales > Pseudomonadaceae > Pseudomonas > Pseudomonas sp. PS01299. The sequence continues at coordinate 17,329 of NZ_JASCPO010000122.1, forward strand.
CGGTAAATCTGACAGCCCTTGGGCGTCAACCGGATCTGACATAAAGGCTCTGGCTCCGAAGAAGATGGGGGTTATTCTAGTGTTCTGATTCGAAAATAACTGTGCAAAATTGTTCGCTGCCTAAGTAAAAATACTTTCCTGCGGGCAAAACAAAACCCCAACTGCTTTCGCAATTGGGGTTTCGGAATTTAATCTTGACGATGACCTACTCTCACATGGGGAAACCCCACACTACCATCGGCGATGCATCGTTTCACTT
>NZ_JASCPO010000123.1:0-17412 GCF_029960145.1 Pseudomonas sp. PS01299
CGCTCCCACAGTCGACTGCGTTCAGTCAGCGGGAACGCGGTCAACTGTGGGAGCGGGCTTGCTCGCGAAGGCGGCTTGTCAGGCGAAGAAAGACTTCACCTGAAGCATCAAGCGCCGTGGCACTTCTTGAATTTCTTGCCGTTGCCGCATGGGCAAGGGTCGTTGCGGCCGACGTCTTTCAGGGCGTTGCGCACCGGTTCCTGGTGGGCGTGGCCGCAGTTCGGGCCGTGGACATGGCCATGATCGTGATCGTGATCGTGATGATGGTCATGATCGTGGTTGCAATCAGGGCCATGGACATGAGGTTGCTGAGTCATCGGTTGTGCTCCGGAATTAAATCGGCGGGGATTATCACGCCATTGCGCTCCAGGTGCACGTAGTGGGCGATGAATAAACCGGTTTCCATCTCACCCTGCAATCGATAGGGCACCTGCTGGTGCTGACTTTTCAGCATTTTCACCACGTCCTTGACCCGCGGCCACAGGTTGGTGCGGATCGGTATCCGATAGAACGCGCTGCTTTTCGGCCCTACCGTGATCCAGTGTTCATGCTCGCCTTCGGCAAGCAACAGGTCTGCCAGATGAATGCGATATTCCATGCCGCGCACCGTCAGGTCGCTGTCGTTTGGGTTGTCGATGCGAAAGTGCAGGATGAATTTCTGTTCGAGCAGCTTGGCCCGCACCACCTCGACTTTTACCAGGTGCACGGCGGGGTCGACGCTGTCGTCGCTGAACCATGAGGCGCAACCGCCGAGGTTCAGGATCAGCATCAATAACAAGCCATGCAGTGTGCGACAGTGACCGAGCATCGAAAAAACTCCCTTTGTGCCCCAGTCTAGTCGGCACTTCCCTTTATGCGCCGAAATACCCCGCACAGCACTTCTTGAACTTCTGCCCGCTGGCACACGGGCACGCGTCATTGCGCCCCAGCTTCAACTGCACGGTCGGGTCGATGAAGTACCAGCGCCCGGCGTTTTGCACGAACGAGGAGCGCTCGCGGTGGCTGTGTTCGCCCTGGCTGTCGTGCCAGCGCGCGGTAAAGGTGACGAAGGCATGCTCGGGTTGGCCGCCGAACACTTCCGAGCTTTCGACCTCAAGGCCGAGCCAGGTGCTCTGCGCGCTCCAGGCGCTGATCGACTGGCGATCCAGACCGGCCTGCTGGGCGGGCAGGGTGGTGGCCACCAGATAATCGATCAGCCCCAGCACGTAGGCGCTGTAGCGCGAACGCATCAGCGCTTCGGCGCAAGGCGCCGGGTGGCCTTCGTGATAGTGGCCGCAGCAGGCCTCCAGCAGGTTGCCGCTGCCGCACGGGCAAATGGCTGTACTCATTGCATTACCACCAGTATTTGCCGAAGTTTTCCGGATTGGCCCAGAATCGCGAGTTGAGCCAGTCGGGGACTTGTTTGTAGTCAAGCAGATCATAGGTGAACAGGGTCAGTACCTGATCGTCACGCTGGAAGCGTTCACTGGCCTGCAGCGCCAGCGAGTAGAAATCGGTTTCCTGCCAGCCGCTGGCCGGCAGATCCGCCAGCACTGCAATGCGGCTGGCGTTGAGGTTGCGAATCCCGCCCAGCAGATTCAAGCCGTCACGCTTGGGCAGGTGCTCAAGGCAATCGACCACCAGCGCCAGGTCGAAGCGCCGCGCCGCGAGTTCGGCGGGCAATGCACCGGGTGCGGCGTGGGCCACGCAGGTGTCTGGATGTGCCTGCTTGAAAGCGGCGAGCGCCGGAAATTCGCTGGCGCCGATCAGCAGCAGACGCGCCGGGGCATAGCGATCCAGTAAAGCGGCCAGCGCCTGTTGCGGCGTGCGCGAAGAAATGGCGACGTTCATCGAAGCTCCTCAATCAGATCGCCAAGACTAGCGCGCCAGACGGATCCGGCCTAGACCCCGATTTGCCGCGGGCGGCAAAAGTGCCGAATCCCTGTGAACACGGTCCCAAATGCCAGTGGCCTATTGCTGGCGGAGATTAAAACTCCGGTCTTTACTCCGTGAATCGGTTCTAAGCCGATCCCTCAGGAGAAAACCAGATGAGCATAGTTCGGACAGCATTACCTTTGATTCTGCTAACCAGTGTGTTGACTGGTTGCGCAGGTTTGCAGAAAACCGACTGGCCGACCTGTGCGGCGGTCGGTGGTGTAGTCGGTGCCGGTCTCGGCGCGACGGAAAGTTCGGCGTGGGCCGGTTATGGCGCGCTGGTGGTCGGTGGTACGGCAGCCGCCTATTGCTGGGTGCACGGTGATGGCGACGAAGACGGCGATGGTGTGCCGGACAGTCGCGACAAGTGCCCGCACACGCCTAAAGGCGTGCAGGTCGATGCTGACGGCTGCCCACCATCTGCCCCTGCGCCAGTGGTAGAAGAGGCCGTTGTGGTCAAGGAAGAAACTATCGTCATTCGCGATGTGCACTTCCAGTTCGACAAAGCCACCCTGACCGGCTCCGACAAACAGGTGCTGGATAAAGTCGCCACGCGCCTGAAACAAGAGTCGTCCACGGCGCAACTGACCGTGACCGGCCACACCGACAGCGTCGGCAGCGATGCCTACAACAAAAAACTGTCGGATCGCCGTGCGCACTCGGTGGTGGAATACCTGATCCAGCAGGGTGTGCCGCGTGCCAGCTTCGTTTCGGTCTCGGGCATGGGTGAAAGCCAGCCAGTGGCGGATAACAAAACCGCAGACGGTCGCGCACAGAACCGTCGTACCGAAATCAAAATCGTCCGCTAGCCCCTCTCGCATCCGCGGCTTGTGCAGTCGCGGATGCGGGTCTTTACTCCTGTGTAACCGGTATGGGCCGGTGACACAGGAGCTTTCACAATGACTGTTTTCTCAAGGTCCGTCTTGCCGGTGCTGCTGCTGGGCAGCCTGCTCACCGGTTGCGCCACTCATAGCGATGGCGATGCCCCCCTCAATCAACGTACGTGGCCGATCTGCAGCCTGATCGGCGGGCTGGTCGGTGGCGGTCTTGGCGCCATTGAAAGTGGCGGCTGGGCCGGTGGCGGTGCGGCGTTGGGGATTCTGACTGGCGGGCTGATCTGTTATGCCCAGGATGGCGATGAAGACGGCGATGGCGTGTTCGACCGCCGCGACCGTTGCCCTGACACCCCGGCCAATACCCCGGTCGATCATCGCGGCTGTCCGCTGCCGCAATATCCGGTCACTGCAAAAGCTCCCGAACCTGCGCCGCAATCGGAAGTCATCACCCTCAGCGATGCCGGTAATGTGTTGTTCGATTTCGACAAGTCGGATCTGACCCCGGCCGCCAAGGCCCAGCTCGATACGCTGATGGACAAATTGCGCAACGCCGACGTGGTCAGCATCAAGGTCATCGGTCATACCGACAGTAAAGGTTCGGACGCCTATAACCAGGCACTGTCGGAACGACGCGCCAGCAGCGTGGCGGCGTACCTGCTGAGTCAGGGCCTGGCGCCGGAAAAACTGACCAGTGAAGGACGCGGCGAGAGCGAGCCGGTGGCTGACAACGCAACGGACGAGGGACGGGCAAAAAACCGTCGGGTGGAGTTGCATATCAATCGCTAGGACTTGTCTGTAGTCCGCAGGCTAGAGCTGCCGGTCGACGATCGTCGTCGAACCGGCAGCGATCCGACGACTGACAAATGTTTTTTCTTTTGCCCCTCTGGCTTATCCCCCGCGTAAGCCGTTACTGTGCGCCCAAAGAATAATTCCGACACGGGGGAGCGTATGAAGGTTTTCTGGGGGCTGGGGCGTTTGCTGACCCTGCTGTTCTGGTGCGTGGTGGTGGTCAATCTGCTGCTGCCGTTTGTGCATCCGCTGCATGCGCTGGTCAATCTGGCCGGTGCCTCGCTGCTGGCGCTGCATGTGCTGGAGTTGCTTTTCTCGCGCCTCAAAGGGCGTCCCAACCCGTGGCGCGACCGTCTGCGCATCCTGCTGTTCGGCGTTTTTCACCTGCAAACCATCCCGGCCCCGGCCGCTCCGGAGGCTTCTTCCCATGCGTAAACTTTGCCTGCTCGCTGCACTCATCAGTCCTCTGGCCTGCGCCCAGGTGGTCAGCGTCGAAACCAACTCCCTGATGCGTTTGCCCAACACCGCCAGCACCTTGCAGCTGGAACGGCTGGACGTGGCGGACTATGGCACCTTGCTGATTCCTGCCAATGTGACCGAGCTGACCGTCGGCGAATTGCGCCTGGGCCATGAAGCGCGCATCGCGATCGTCCCGAGTGAACAGGCGCTGGACATGAAAGTCATTCGTGCCGAACTGTCCGAAGGCAGCCTGATCACCGCACGCGGTGCGCCGGGTACCTATGAAAAAGCCGCCCGTGCCGGGCGTAATCTGAATTTGCAGTTCAAGGCACTGAACGCGCCAAAACTGTTTGTCGATGCCCGTGGCGGCACCGGTGCACCGGGTTTCGTCGGCCTGGATGGCGGCAACGGCGAAGATCCGGGCTGCACCTGGGGCGCGGCCGGTCATGGTTTTGACGGCAGCAATGGTAGTGACGGCCAGCCGGGCGCACCGGGTGCGTTGGTGCGTCTTGAAGTGCCGCGCGAGTTTCCGGCCGAGCTGATCAAGGTCAACGTTGCGGGCGGCGCCGGTGGTCCAGCGGGTGTTGGCGGTAAGGCGGGCAAGGGCGGCCAGTCCAAGGGCTGCCTGGTGTATCGCGCCGATGGCGGCAAGAACGGCAAGGCCGGTGCGGATGGTCAGCCTGGGCCGGTGGGTGCGGCGGGGGCGGTGACTGTGCAGCGCCTCTGAATAACAGCACTGTTCACAATTGAGGTGAGGGGATTTATCCCCGATGGGCTGCGAAGCAGCCCACTCCAGATACCGCGTTTCTTCAGATTGAACGCGTCAGCTGATTTGGGGCCGCTTCGCGCGCCATCGGGGATAAATCCCCTCACCACAAAAGTGTTCACAGCGCAAAAAATGGGGTGGGTCAGAACATCGGCCGCGCCGCGGCAATCGCCACCAGCACCAACCCGACGATCAAGTTGATCCCCACCACCCGGCGAATCCGACCCAGCACCGCCGCGCCCGCCGGCCAGTCCTTGGCTTCCACCGCTTTACGCAATTCCGGCAGCATCAAACCCTGAATCCGGATGAACAGCGCCGTCATCACCACGTATAGCCCGATCATCACTTGGACGTACTTCGGCGCGGTCTCGAAACCGACCTGCTGTAAATGCAACATGCCCACGCCGCTGATCGGCAACAGGATCACCGCGACCCAGACCCAGCGGAAAAAACCTTGAAACACTTCCACCCACAAGGTCAGGCGAGCAGGGCCGTCGAGAGCCTTGACCGCCGCCGGGCGCAGGACCATCCAGGCGAAAAACATGCCGCCGACCCAGACCAGGGCGGACAGGACATGCAGCGGATAAACGAGGCTAAAAGGTGTCATTGGGGCACTCCGTTCTGCGCGGGATTAATTAGCGGGGTATGATAGCCGCCATCCGAAACCACTGAAAATTTATCCAGCGTTTTTAGCGCCCGACAATCAATGATCAGCACTGAACTCAAAACCACGATCCAGGGCGCCTATTCGCGTTTTCTTGAAGCCAAGAGCCTCAAGCCGCGTTACGGCCAGCGCCTGATGATCGCTGAAATCGCCAAAGTCCTCGGGGATATCGACACCGACGACGAAGGCCGGCGCAGTGGCGACCCCGCGATTGTCGCGGTGGAAGCCGGCACCGGTACCGGCAAGACCGTGGCCTACAGCCTGGCGGCGATCCCGACGGCGAAGCTGGCCGGCAAGCGCCTGGTGATCGCCACCGCGACCGTGGCCCTGCAAGAGCAGATCGTCTACAAGGACTTGCCCGACCTGATGCGCAACAGCGGGCTGAACTTCAGCTTCGCGCTGGCCAAGGGCCGTGGTCGCTACATGTGCCTGTCCAAGCTCGACATGCTGCTGCAGGAAGGCCACGCGCAAACCGCCACCGCCCAGCTGTTCGAAGAAGAAGGCTTCAAGATCGAGGTCGACGAGGCGAGTCAGAAGCTGTTTACCAGCATGATCGAGAAGCTCGCCGGCAATAAATGGGACGGCGACCGCGACAGCTGGCCCAACGCGCTGGAAGACGCCGACTGGGCGCGCCTGACCACCGATCACAGCCAGTGCACCAATCGCCACTGCCCGAACTTCGGCCAATGCGCTTTCTACAAGGCGCGCGAAGGCATGGGCAAGGTCGACGTGATCGTCACCAACCACGACATGGTGCTGGCTGACCTCGCTTTGGGCGGCGGCGCGGTACTACCGGATCCGCGTGACACCATTTACGTGTTCGACGAAGGCCATCACCTGCCGGACAAGGCCATCGGCCACTTCGCCCACTACACGCGCCTGCGTTCCACCGCCGACTGGCTGGAAACCACCGCGAAGAACCTCACCAAATTGTTGGCCCAGCATCCGTTGCCGGGCGATCTCGGCAAGCTGATCGAGCAAGTGCCCGAGCTGGCGCGCGAGATCAAGACCCAGCAGCAGTTCATGTTCACCGCGTGCGAGCAGATTGCCGATTTCAAACCCGGCGAAGACGTCGAAGGTCGCGAGCGGCCACGCCATCGTTTCGTCGGCGGGGTGATTCCCGAGCACATGCGCGAAATGGGCATCGAGTTGAAAAAAGGCTATTCGCGGCTCAACGATCTGTTCACCCGCCTGACCGACCTGCTCAAGGAAGGCATGGACGGCGAGGTCAACATCGGCATCGCCAGCAATCAGGCCGAGGAGTGGTATCCGCTGTTCGGCAGCCTGTTGTCGCGGGCGTCGGGCAACTGGGAATTGTGGACTGCATTTACCGCCGAAGACCCGGAAGACAGCCCGCCGATGGCGCGCTGGCTGACACTGGCCGAGAGCGGTTCGCTGTTCGACATCGAGGTCAACGCCAGCCCGATTCTCGCCGCAGAAACCTTGCGCCGCAGCCTGTGGAACGTGGCCTACGGCTGCCTGGTGACCTCGGCAACCTTGACGGCACTGGGCACTTTCGACCGGTTCCGCATGCGTGCCGGTCTGCCGAAAAAAGCGGTCACTGCCGTGGTGCCGAGCCCGTTCCATCATGCCGACGCCGGCGTGCTGCGGGTGCCGGATCTGAAGGCCGACCCACGCGACGCCGCTGCTCACACCGCGGCGATCATCCGCGAGTTGCCGGATCTGGTCGAAGGCTCGCGCGGCACGCTGGTGCTGTTCTCCTCGCGCAAACAGATGCAGGACGTGTTCGATGGCCTCGACCGCGACTGGCGCAAGCAAGTGTTCATTCAAGGCAACCTGTCGAAACAGGAAACCCTGAACAAGCACAAGGCGCGGGTCGATGGCGGCGATTCCAGCGTGCTGTTCGGTCTTGCCAGTTTCGCCGAAGGGGTGGACTTGCCGGGGGCGTACTGCGAGCACGTGGTGATCGCCAAGATCCCGTTCTCGGTGCCGGACGACCCGGTCGAGGCGGCGCTGTCGGAGTGGATCGAGGCCCGGGGCGGCAATCCGTTCATGGAAATCTCGGTGCCCGATGCCTCGCTGAAACTGGTTCAGGCCTGCGGGCGTCTGCTGCGTACCGAAGAGGACCGCGGCACCATCACCTTGCTCGATCGGCGCCTGGTCACCCAGCGCTACGGCAAGGCGATCCTCAATGCGTTGCCGCCATTCCGTCGTGAAATATCTTGAGACAACGGTGGGCAGTTTTGCCCGCCGCGCTGTCTATCTCTCTGCCATGCTTTTCCATTGGCCTTAGTTGGTCGTTAGGGAGAACTCCGTTCTTATGATTCGCCGTTCGTTGCCTGCCGTATTCGCCTTGATTTTCGCTGCCCCGTTACTGGCGGCGCCTGCGGGTCAGCAGACCCTGTTCAACTTCGTCCGTCCTGCCGACGTGGTGAAAGTCGTCACCGAAAACACTGACCTGCCACAAGCCAACGCCGAGCAAACCCCTGAAGGTGAAGTGTTGCGCCGAGTGACGTTCAACCCGGTAGCCCGTCCGACCCTGCGCCTGACTCCGCAAACCGGCGCCTGGGACTGGTCGCAGTCGGGCATGATGAGCCTGCGTCTGCAGAGTGCAATGAACTGGGCCGTGACGGTCTATGTGCAAATCCAGAGCAACAACGGCCAGACCCTGACCAGCCGCGTCGACCTGCCGGCCGGCCCGGCGCAAACCCTTTTGGTGCCGCTGGTGGCGACTTCGCCACTGAGCCAGGGCATGAAGGCCGGGCCGCCGATGCCGATGACCGTCGATGGCCAGCGGATTCTGCTGGCCAGCAGCAGCGGTGAGCTGGACCGCAGTCAGGTGGTGTCGGTGAGCCTGTGGATGGATCAGCCGAAAGCTGCGCAGAGCCTGCTGCTCGAGCGTTTCGGCGTGCAGGACGGCGATGCTGTGACCCAGGCCGTCTACGGCAATCTGGTGGATGCCTACGGTCAATCGACCCGCAGCAAATGGCCGGAAAAAGTCAGCAACGACGAACAACTGAAATCCGCCGCCGCCAAGGAACAGCAACAGCTGAAGACCTGGTTGGCCGAGCGCGAAAAGTCTTCGCTGGACAAGTTCGGCGGCTGGAACAAAGGCCCGGCGTTCAAGGCCAGCGGCTTTTTCCGCACTGAAAAACGTGACGGTCGCTGGTATCTGGTGACCCCTGAAGGACATCCGTTCTATTCGCTGGGGGTCAACACCGTCAGCCCGCAGGTCAACCAGACTTACGTGGCCGGGCGTGAGTGGATGTTCGAATCCCTGCCCAAGGCCGACGAGCCGCTCGCCAGCCATTTCGGCGAGGGCGACAACCGTGGCGGCAACGGTGCCGATCAGGGCCGTGGCTATGGCAACGGGCGCTGGTACGACTTCTATGGCGCCAACCTGCAGCGGGTTTACGGCGAGCCCTGCAAACCGGACAGCGATACCAAGGCCGGAATTGCTGAAGCGGCCAAGGCTGGTGCGGTTGAAGAAACCGCAGTAAGAGCTGCCGAGCCTGTGCCAAAGTCAAACGAGGCGAAGGCCGGTGTCGCCGCAGCGGCGAAAACAGACGCCGTAGCGACGACTGCTGAAAAGGCTGCCGATCAACCCGTCGCTGCGCCGTGCAAGGCCACGGTCGATCAGCAGAAGTGGGCCACGCACACCCTCGATCGCCTGCAGGCCTGGGGTTTCAACACCGTCGGCAACTGGAGTGCCGACTCGCTTGCCGACGCCGAACGGGTGCCGTACACCTTGCCGCTGTCGATCGTCGGCGACTACACCAGCATCAGCACCGGCAGCGATTGGTGGGGCGGCATGCCTGACCCGTTCGACCCGCGTTTCGCCATGGCCACCGAGCGTGCTGTGGCCATTGCTGCCCGCGATCATCGTGATGATCCGTGGCTGATCGGCTACTACGCCGACAACGAACTGGCCTGGGCCGGCCCCGGCGACGACCCGCAGTCGCGCTACGCCCTGGCCTACGGCACATTGAAAATGACCACCGACGTGCCGGCCAAGCGCGCATTCCTCAAGCAACTGCGCGACAAGTACCGCAACCAGGCGGGCCTGTCGAAAGCGTGGGGCATTGATCTGCCGGCGTGGGAATTGATGGAAGACCCGGGTTTCGTGCCACCAATGCCGAATCCGGAGCACCCGGAAATCGAAAACGACTTCAAATACTTCCAGAAAGTGTTCGCCGACACCTACTTCAAAACCATCTCCGATTCGCTGAAATGGCACGCGCCGAATCAGTTGCTGCTCGGCGGCCGTTTCGCCACCAGCACTCCGGAAGCGGTGGCGTCCTGCGCGCAGTATTGCGACGTGTTGAGTTTCAATATGTACACGCTGAAACCACAGGACGGCTATGACTTCGCCGCTCTGCGCGCGCTCGACAAACCGGTACTGATCACCGAATTCAACTTCGGCTCCAGTGATCGTGGCCCGTTCTGGGGTGGCGTGACGCAACTGGCGCGGGAAGAAGATCGCGGCCCGGCGTATGCCAACTTCCTCAAACAGGCGTTGAGTGAGCCGTCGATTGTCGGCGTGCACTGGTTCCAGTATCTGGATCAACCGGTGACCGGGCGTCTGCTCGATGGCGAGAACGGGCACTTCGGCCTGGTGGGGATTACCGATCTGCCGTATCAGGGCTTTGTCGAGGCGGTACGCAAGAGCAACCTGCAGGCAGTTGATCAGTTGGGCAAAGAGGCTGAGAAGGCCGCGGCCGCCGCCGGTCATGAAGCGGAGGGCGGGCGCAAGGGTGAAGCTGGCAAAGGCCCGGGGGCCGGGCATGCGGGTGGGCATTCGGGTAATGGTCATTAAGGTTCAGACCGCGTTATCGTTTTTCGCGAGCAAGCTCGCTCCCACACTGGATCTCTGCCACACCAAAGAATCTCTGTGGGAGCGAGCTTGCTCGCGAAGGCGTCAGCCGCGTCACCGCATCATTCAACCGTCCGGCCCGCAGCTGTTCCCAAATCCCTCAAGGGCTGGAACAATGCGGGCCACTTTGTAGAGCGTTTTCGCGGGGGAGTTGCGGGTGCAGATTCAGGGACATTACGAGCTTCAATTCGAAGCGGTGCGCGAGGCTTTCGCGGCACTGTTCGACGATCCCCAGGAACGCGGCGCAGCCCTGTGCATCAAGGTCGGCGGAGCAACCGTCCTCGACCTCTGGTCCGGTACGGCCGACAAGGATGGTACCGAAGCCTGGCACAGCGACACCATCGCCAACCTGTTTTCCTGCACCAAGACCTTTACCGCGGTCACCGCATTGCAACTGGTGGCCGAAGGCAAACTGCAACTGGATGCACCGGTTGCCCGCTACTGGCCGGAATTCGCGGCTGCCGGCAAAGAATCCGTCACTTTGCGCCAATTGCTCTGCCATCAGGCCGGTCTGCCGGCCCTGCGCGAGTTGCTGGCGCCCGCTGCCCTTTACGAATGGCAAACCATGGTTGATGCCCTCGCGGCCGAAGCGCCGTGGTGGACGCCGGGTACCGGCCACGGTTATGCCGCCATCACCTACGGCTGGCTGGTCGGCGAGTTGCTGCGTCGCGCTGACGGTCGTGGGCCGGGCGAGTCGATCGTCGCCCGCGTCGCCAAGCCGCTGGGGCTGGATTTCCACGTCGGCCTGGCTGACGAAGAGTTTCACCGCGTGGCGCATATTGCTCGCGGCAAGGGCAACGTCGGCGATGCCGCGGCCCAGCGCCTGTTGCAAGTGACCATGCGCGAACCGACCGCCATGACCACTCGCGCCTTCACCAATCCGCCGTCGGTGCTCACCAGCACCAACAAACCGGAATGGCGGCGCATGCAGCAGCCGGCCGCCAACGGTCACGGCAACGCGCGCAGCCTGGCCGGTTTCTACGCCGGTTTGCTCGACGGCAGCCTGCTTGAAAGCGAAATGCTCGAAGAGCTGACCCGCGAACACAGCTACGGCGAGGACAAGACCCTGCTGACCCGCACCCGTTTCGGTCTGGGCTGCATGCTCGATCAACCGGACATGGCGAACGCCACCTACGGCCTCGGCCCGCGGGCGTTCGGTCATCCGGGGGCGGGCGGTTCAGTGGGTTTTGCTGATCCTGAGCACGATGTCGCGTTCGGTTTTGTGACAAATACCCTTGGGCCGTACGTCTTGATGGATCCGCGTGCGCAGCAACTGGCGCGGGTACTTGCCACTTGTCTGTAAAGCTTTACATGAGGTTCCAGGGTTGGAACCAGATCCGGTTTTTCGATTCAAAGCGTCAGTTTATCCGGGCAAAAGAGCTCTGATTTTTCATTACTTCACTTTGTGGATTTTCAATGTCATCCAAAAAAACTCTCGCCCTGGCCCTGTGTGTTGCGATCACCGGTTGTGCACAGACTCCTAAAAACGATGCGGACGGCGGTAGCTGGTGGCCGTTCGGTTCCTCCGACAAAGTGGCGGCCAAAGAGCCGGCCCCAGCCCCGGCTCCTGCCGCAGCCCCGGCGCCGCTCAAACCTGCCGCGACCGCACCTGTGGCCAAGACTGAAAGCAGCAGCCACTGGTACTGGCCGTTCGGCGGTTCCGATGATGCGGCGGCCAAAGCCGAGGTGAAACCCGAAGTCAAACCCGAAGCCAAACCGGCGGTAGTGGCCAAGGCCGATGCCGACACCGGCACGAAGTGGTGGTGGCCGTTCGGCGGCAAGGATCAATCGACTGCCAAAGTGGTGCCGATGCCTGACCCGAAAGTCACCCAGGCCTGGCTGGATGACTACGAGCCACGTCTGCGTGCAGCGATCAAGGACAGCAATCTGCAACTTGAGCGCCGTGACAACGTGCTGGTGGTGATCGCGCCGGTTGAAGGCTCGTTCAACCCGAAGCGTCCAGCGATGCTGCTGCCGGTGACCCTCAGCCCGTTCACCAATGTCGCGAAAATCCTCGAAGCTGACCCGAAAACCGCAGTCCTGGTGCTTGGTCACAGCGACAACACCGGTGCCGCGCCGGCCAACGTCAAACTCAGCCAGGAGCGCGCCCAGTCCGTAGCGGCGATCTTCCGCTTGAGCGGCTTGCAGCGTGATCGCCTGATGCTGCGTGGCATGGGTGGCGATGCCCCGCGTGCGGCCAACGACAGCGCCGAAGGCCGTGCCCTGAACCGTCGCGTCGAACTGCTGGTGACCCCGCAGAACACCATGGTTGCGCTGCTGAGCAAGTACAACATGCCGGCGCCGGCACCGACCACGATGCTTGCCGCACAGGACGTCAAGCCTGCAGCCAAACCGGTAACCCCGGCGCCGGCAGCGGCGAAAGCTGCGGTGCCTGCGAGCAAAAAGGCACCAGCGAAGAAAGCGGCGGCCAAGGCACCTGCGAAGAAGGCGGCAACCAAGGCTCCGGCGAAAGCTCCTGCCAAGAAAACCGCTCCAGCCAAAGCAGCAACGGCTGACAAGAAAGTCGCCGCCACCGATACTGCCAAGCAGTGATCCGCTAACGAAAAGGAATGCGCCATGACCCAGGCTCTGGCAGATATGCGTCGTGATTACACCCGGGACGGACTGACCGAGGCGCAAGCCCCGGGCGAGCCGTTTGCGCTGTTCCACCAATGGTTTGCCGACGCGGTAAAAACCGAACAGGCACCGGTGGAGGCCAACGCCATGACCCTGGCCACGGTCGATGCGGACGGTCGACCGCATTGCCGCATTCTGCTGCTCAAGGGCCTGGACGCGCAGGGCTTCACCTTTTTCACCAACTACGACAGCGCCAAGGGCCAGCATCTGGCGGCGAATCCTTTCGCGGCCATGACATTTTTCTGGCCAACCCTGGAGCGCCAGGTGCGCATCGAAGGGCGGGTGGTCAAGGTCACGCCGCAAGAGTCCGACGCGTATTATCAGGTGCGACCGCTGGGCAGCCGGCTCGGCGCCTGGGCCTCACCGCAGAGCCGGGTGATCAACGGGCGCGGCGAGCTGGAAGATCTGCTCAAGGCGACTGAACAGCGCTTCAGCGACACCCAGCCCGACTGCCCGGAACATTGGGGCGGTTACCGCCTGCTGCCTGAGCGCATCGAGTTCTGGCAGGGCCGTCCAAGTCGTCTGCACGATCGCCTGAACTACCGTCAGCAGGGCGCCAACTGGATTCTTGAACGTCTGGCGCCCTGAGCAGTCTACCGAGCGGGATAGCCTGCCGCAGCGGCCTCAAGCCACTTCGGCAGGTCCCGACGCTTGATCTTCTGCACGCGGGCATCGGCCAGTCGTTCCAGCATGAAGGCGCGTTTGTCTTCATCCTTGCCCGCCAGCGACAGGGCCAGATCACGATCCATCCAGAGTTTGATCCGCACGTACAGCCACCAATGGAAGTACAGACCGGCGACGGTGGTGACGAAAATGATCAGGTAATCCATGAAAATCCTTGGGTCGGCAGGGCGGATTGAGCGATTTGGCGCTACTGTTGGGTGAGTTTGCAGGTGCCTGTACCGGGCCTGAATAAAATCAAGTTTATCCGGGCTGCGTCGTGACAGGCGTCAAGCAGCGGGGTTTAATGAACACATGTTCTTTTGGAGTTGATGCTATGCGTAAGTCTGTTCTGCTGGTTGCTTCCTTTTCCACGATGGCGATGTTGCTGACCGGCTGCCAGTCGAGCCTGACCGGTGACTCCTACTCCCGTGACGAAGCGCGTCGTGTGCAGACGATTCGCATGGGCACCATCGAATCCCTGCGTCCGGTGAAAATCGAAGGCACCAAGACCCCGATCGGCGGCGCTGCAGGCGCAGTGGTCGGCGGTGTCGGCGGCAGCGCCATCGGTGGCGGCAAAGGCAGCATCGTCGCGGCGGTCATCGGTGCTGTGGCCGGTGGTCTGATCGGTTCCGCGACTGAAGAAGGCCTGACCCGCACCCAGGGCGTGGAAATCACCGTGCGCGAAGACGACGGCAGCATGCGCGCCTACGTGCAACAGGTTCAGGAAAACGAAGTGTTCCGTGTTGGTGAGCGCGTGCGCATCTCCACCGTCGGTGGCACCAGCCGCGTTTCGCACTAAGCGGCAACGAGCGGTAAAGAAAAACCCCGATCAGGTGACTGGTCGGGGTTTTTTGTTTGTTTCAATTCGACTGCTTAGTGCTGGGCACAGGTACCCATAAAATACTCCAGACCCTTTGGGAAGCTGACTTTCAGCAGGACCTCCAATGCGCTTACTTGATCCCGGCTCAATAACAACTCTCCAGGCTCCAGTTCGTTAAGTGGCTTGGATTCAATGAGCTGTGCAACCTTTTCATTCATTTCGCTACCGTTGATATCCATTTCAAACTGTAGCGAGCTGTCTTGGAATTCGTCAGGGTAAAACCCGGTTATTGAAAGGTAACGCATGTTTTAGTCCCTTAATTTCTAGAGGTTCTTCTATCCGGCTCGGCAGGCCCGGTTTGTTCACCAGTAATATGATTGAACTCACCCAAATGAGTGGTTCCCAGTTTGTCGTATTTTTCTACAGCATTGCTTTTGTAATCCCATTCATAGATCCGACCTTTGCGGTCTACCCAGCGTGCTCGCCGCTTTCCTCCACCCTGAACCGATGACTTGGACTTCACTCTGACTGCATCAGGAAACGCAGGTAGCGTCTTCGGGTGGTCGTAGTAGGCATGGTCGCGAGCTCGACTGAGCACAATGTAAACCGGCCGAATCCCCGAATCCGCCGGAAACACCAGAATGAAATCCCGATACTCCGGCGGATAAACCGGATTCACCAGAATCCCGTCCGCCGCTTTCGTTGGTGGGTACACCCAGATATGCGGTGCCTGCGGAGCGGCCTCCAGCGCGGGGATGCCGAGGATGTCGGAGCCGTCCACGGCGGGCGTCCAGATCAGTTCGATGCCTTCGCCGAGGTCTGCGACAAAGCGGTTATCGCGCGCGGTGAACTGCACGACATCGACCATTTCCCAGTCGCGATTCTTGCCGGTGTAGAAACCATAACCCTTGAGGCTGCCGTCGGCCTGTTGTTCGACATGTAGGCGCACGCGGGTTCGAGCCTGTCTGAGGGCGAGCAACTGGTCTTCGGTGTAGAGGGCGCTGTCGCCCAGGTTCGATGGCATGAGCAACGCCACCAGCCCGACCAAAGGGGTCACAACGGCGGCGGAAGCGATGGCGGGCAATGCCTTGAACGCCTCACCCGCAAGGGCGAAGGTGCCCAGGCCTGCCGGGATGGCAGTGCCGCTGATTTTCTTGAGTGGAACGCCGCCGCTGTCATCGGCTTCACGGCCGCCGAGCAGGACCAGATCTCCGTAATCTTTCAGGCTGTCGGTGGGTACCATCCCCGAAGAATTCGAGTAATCGATGATCGCGTCCGGCAACTTGCAGGACTTGACGAACACGCACCCGGCGCGTACGGGATCAGGCTTTTTCGCCGCAACCGCTCGACTGCGCTCGAAAGCCTCCTGTCGCGCCAGCATGGCGTCGTATGCATTTTGTCGGGCGTCGCGCTCGGCCAGTTCAGAGGCCGTCATGTAGCGCCAGGTGACGTGATGACCGTCGCCCGCCGGCGGGTTGGGGACCCGGGGAATGTCCTTGTTGCGAGCCACTGAGCGTCCTTTCGTTCATCCATCGACAACCCTTCTAAAGGGCTGTGCGACGTTAACGAAGCGGACAAATGCTGGCTGTAGGACGGATCTTTGATTAAGTGCGGATTGTTCGCTATTTGTCAGGCAGGGGGGCGAGCAGGCCGCTTCAGTTCAAAGAACGGGGGGATAGGTTCTGCGCAATTACAGCAAAAGCCTGATACCCATTTGCCCAGAACCTGGCAGTTGGTGGATGAATTGAGCCTCAGCTGTATCTGTGAGCCTTGCCGGTTTTTTCCTATGCTGGGGGACTGAGCCTGTGACAAGGCTACTCCTGCCCGACTCAACGAGAGCATGACCATGAGCGACAACCGCCAGTGGGCCCGCGAAGCCATCCGCATCATCGAAGCGGACTTCCAGCGCAGCGCCGACACCCATCTGATCCCCTTGCCGCTGCCAGGTTTTGCGGGAATTGAGCTGTACTTCAAGGACGAATCCAGCCATCCCACCGGCAGCCTCAAACATCGTTTGGCGCGGTCGTTGTTCCTGTATGCGTTGTGTAACGGGTGGCTCAAACCCGGCGCGCCGGTGATCGAGGCGTCAAGCGGTTCGACGGCGATTTCCGAGGCGTATTTCGCGCGCATGCTCGGTTTGCCGTTCATTGCGGTGATGCCGGCGACCACCTCGAAAGAGAAGATCGCGCAGATCGCCTTCTACGGTGGTCAGAGCCATCTGGTGAAAGATCCGACGCAGATTTACGCCGAATCCGAACGTCTGGCCCGCGAGCATGGCGGCCACTTCATCGACCAGTTCACCTACGCCGAGCGGGCCACCGACTGGCGGGCGAACAACAACATCGCCGAGTCGATCTTCCAGCAGATGCGTTTCGAGAAACACCCGGAACCGAGCTGGCTGATTTCCAGCCCCGGCACCGGCGGCACCACCGCGACCCTCGGTCGTTATGTGCGTTACCGCCAGCATTGCACCCGGGTGCTGTGCGCCGACGCCGAGCGCTCGGTGTTCTTCGATTATTACCAGACCGGAGACGCGAGCCTGCGTCTGGACTGCGGTTCGCGGATCGAAGGCATTGGCCGGCCTCGGGTGGAAGCGTCGTTCCTGCCCAAGGTTATCGATGCGATGGTCAAGGTGCCCGACGCCTTGTCGCTGGCGGCCATGCATTATCTGGCGCAGCGTCTGGGACGGCATGTCGGCGGGTCGAGCGGCACCAACCTGATCGGCGCGCTGATGGCGGCGCAGCAGATGAAAGCGGCGGGGGAGTCGGGGTCGATCGTGGCGATTCTGTGCGATGGCGGCGAGCGCTATGCCGACACCTATTACGATCAGGCCTGGCTGAAGGCGCAGGGCTATGAGCTGGAGGGATTGATTGCGGCGGTGGCGGCGAGTGCCGAACGGGGTGAGCTGCTGCCAACCACAGTGCTGCGCGCAAATATCTAAAGCCAGACTCGGAAACCAATGTGGGAGCGGGCTTGCTCGCGAAGGCGCTGTGTCAGTCAACATTGTCGTCGACTGACACAGCGCCTTCG
>NZ_JASCPO010000124.1:0-17395 GCF_029960145.1 Pseudomonas sp. PS01299
GGCGTCAGATCAGCCAACACCTTTATTGACTGACATGACGCTATCGCGAGCAGGCTCACTCCTACAGGAGACTTGTGTGTTTAGTGGGTTACCACGTCGCAGCAGTGGCCTTCGGCAAACTCAGCTTGCCACTGTCGACAAATCGCATGGTGCCGAACACGCCGCCCGCGAGTTTGCCGCGCAGTACGTAGGGCAGGTTGTCGAGGGTTTGTGTCTGGCTCAAACCCAGAGTCTGGCGCAGTACCGAGAACGCGGAAACGCTGACCGGCACGCTGACCACGGTTTCCGAGAAGCGCGGGATCGAGCCGGTCTGATCGCTGACGCCCGAGGCCAGTGGACGGCCATTGACCTCCAGATCCAGGGCGATGCCGTTGTAATCGATGGCCGTCTCATTGGGGTTCTGCACCCGCAACTTGATCGCGAAACGCACTTCCAGATCCTGGCTCGGCAACGGTTCGAGGCCGACCACGTTGATGTTCACCGGATCGCGGTTGGGAAACAGCGCGCAGGCGCTCAGGGACAACAGCAGCAGGGACAGGATGACGGCGTGGACGCGGCGCATAAACAGTCTCTCAACGAAAAAGGGCTGAACCGTTGTCGGCTCAGCCCTTTTTTCATGGCGCAGCGTCAGCGGTTCAACTGTGCGACCGCCGCTGCAGAAGCAGGTTCAGCTTTGGCCGGCAGATCGGGGTTTTCCATGACCTGCAGAATCGACGCTTCCGGATCGAAATCGTCTTCTTCCAGCTCAATGAATTCTTCCGGCAGGAAGATATTCAGCACGATAGCGCACAACGCACCGACGGTGATCGGCGATTCGAAGATGTTACGCAGCGCTTGCGGCAACTCGCGCAGCACTTCCGGCACGGCGGCGATGCCCAGGCCCATGCCCACGGAGATCGCCACGATCAGCATGTTGCGCCGATGCAGGCCGGCCTCGGCGAGGATTTTGATCCCGGCCACGGCCACGGTGCCGAACATCACCAGTTCAGCGCCGCCGAGCACCGGTTTAGGCATCAGTTGCAGCACCGCGCCGATCATCGGGAACAGCCCCAGCAGCACCAGCAGGCCGGCGATGAAGAACGCCACGTAGCGGCTGGCCACGCCAGTCAACTGGATCACGCCGTTATTCTGCGCGAACGTCACCATCGGCATGCTGTTGAACACCGCTGCCATCGCCGAGTTGAGGCCATCGGCGAGCAGACCGGATTTGATTCGGCGGATGTACAGCGGACCCTTGACCGGTTGCCGCGAGATCATCGAGTTGGCGGTCAGGTCACCGGCCGCTTCCAGCGGCGAAACCAGGAAGATCACCGCCACCGGCACGAACGCCACCCAGTCGAAATTGAAGCCGTACTTGAACGGCACCGGCACGCTGACCAGCGGCACTTCGGGCATCGAGGCGAAATCCACCGTGCCCATCAGCCAGGCGACCATGTAGCCGAGAGTCAGGCCGATGACAATCGCGCCTAGGCGCAGAAACGGCACGTCGACGCGGTTCAGCACAACGATAGTGCCGATCACCAGCGCGGCCAGAAACACATGGCTGGCGGCGCCCAGATCGGGTGCGCCGAAGCCGCCGGCAATGTCGGTCATCGCCACTTTGATCAGCGACAGGCCCATCAAGGTGATGATGGTGCCGGTGACCACCGGGGTGATCAGCATCCGCAGTTTGCCGATGAACTGGCTCAGCACCACTTCGATGAACGCGGCGAAAAAGCACACGCCAAAAATCGTCGAGAGAATTTCATCGGTGCCGCCGCCCCGGGCCTTGACCATGAACCCGGCGCTGAGAATCACGCTGATAAAGGAAAAACTGGTGCCTTGCAGGCACAGCAGACCGGAACCGACCGGGCCGAAACGCTTGGCTTGAACGAACGTGCCGAGGCCCGAAACGAACAGCGCCATGCTGATCAGGTACGGAATTTCACTTTGCAGACCGAGGGCGCCGCCCATGATCAGGGTCGGGGTGATAATGCCGACGAAGCTCGCCAACACGTGTTGCAGCGCGGCGAAGACGGTTGCAGTCAGGTGCGGACGGTCGTTGAGGCCGTAGAGCAGATCGTTGTTGCGCGGGACTTTTTCAGAGGCGGTCATGGTGTTTTGCGCGCCGTAAGGCGGGGCCGGGTCAGAAAATGGAGGCGCAGGATGCCGGAAGAGGATGGCGAGGGCAACGAGCAAAAATTGCCTGAAAGGTCAAGAAATACGGGGTTTGAACTGGTTGCTGTTTCTGTGGTGAGGGGATTTATCCCCGATGGACTGCGTAGCAGGCCCAGCTCCTGAATACCAAAGAGCCGGGCCGCTTCGCGCCCATCGGGGATAAATCCCCTCGCTACAGGGTTATTTGCTGGCAGAAATTTTTCAGGTGAAGGCTGCGAGCAAATCCTCCTCAAACGCCTTCTGCGCATCCCCCGGCACCTGCGCGCGGTGCCGGGCCAGATGAAACGCCACTTCGAAACTCAATTCCCCAGGCCGCAGCGCGCGTAGCAAGCCCTTGTCCTCCCAGACCCGCGCGTAGTGATCGGGCAGATAATCGACATGCTTGCCGGAAAGAATAAAGGCGAGGGTGCCCTCGACCTGTTCCGAACGCGCGGAAAAGCGCTTGTCCGGGAATGGCTCGTCCGTGCGCGTGAACCGGTACGGATGATCCACCCGGTCGCAGGCCTGCAATGCCGCATCATCCGGCGCATCGACGCTGAACAGCGGATGCCCCTGCGCGCAATACAAATGCTGGGTTTCCCGGAACAGCTCGCGGTAATCGAAAGCGCTCTGCACCTGGGAGAAATAACCAATGGCTAGGTCCAGCCGCTGTTGCAGCAGCAGGCGCTCCATCTCGCCGGGCATCGCGCTGATCAACTCGATGCGCACCGACTCATCGCGCTCGCGAAAGCGCCGGATCGCATCTGCCACCCGCAGCAGCACCGACTGATCAACCGCCTCGGACAAACCCAGCCGCACCTCACCGATCAACCGTCCGGCAACGCCGTTGGATTGATGCCGGAACGTCTCGATGGACTGGAACAGTGCGCGAATCGCGATCAGCAGTTGCTCACCCTTGGGCGTGACGCTGAAACCGCCCTTGCCGCGGCTGCACAGGCGATAACCGAGGCGGGTCTCAAGTTTGGCCATTTGCTGACTGATGCTCGACTGGCTGAGGCCCAATTCACCTTGCGCCGCGCTGAAGCCGCCACATTCCACGACTCGCACAAACAGGCGCAGCAACTGCAAATCGATGTCGTGAAGCTGACCGAGCATTACATTACTCCGGGATATAGTCAGGTTAACAAACTTGATATTTCTGCAATGTATCCGACGGCGCATCCTGCCACCACTTCCTCCGGTCAGGTGTTCGTCATGGTTCCCGTGTCCAAGCTGTGTTTTCCCGCGCTGTTGCTGTCCGTGGCCCTCAATGCCCAGGCGGAGGACAAAACCCTCAATCTTTACAGCTGGGCCGATTACGTGCCGGCGCAGACGCTGCAGCGTTTCGAGCAGGAGACTGGCATTCATGTGCGCTACGACACCTTCGATACGTCCGAGGTGCTGGAAACCAAACTGCTGACCGGCGGCAGCGGTTATGACGTGGTGGTGCCGTCGTCCAGCGTGCTGGCCCGGGGTTTGGCAGCGGGCGCGCTGAAGGAAATCCCGCATGAAGGCCTCCGGGGCTACGCCAATCTTGATCCCGATCTGCTGGAAAAACTCGCCGCCGTCGATCCCGGCAATCGCTACGCCGTGCCTTATACCTGGGGCACACTCGGGTTGGGGCTGAACGTCGAGGCGGTGAAAAAGCGCTTGCCGGACGTGCCGCTGAACAGCCTCGATCTGCTGTTCAAACCCGAGTACGCCAGCAAACTCAAGGACTGCGGGATTGCCGTGCTCGATTCGCCGCAGGAAGTCATTGGTCTGGCGCTGCATTACCTCGGCAAGGATCCCTACAGCACCGACAAGCATGATCTGGCCGCCGCCGAAGCCTTGTTGCAGAAACTCCAGCCGTCGGTGCTGTATGTCTCCACCGGCCGGCAGATCAACGATCTGGCCAATGGCAGTGTCTGTCTGGCGCTGACCTACAACGGCGACGTGAGCATGGCCGCCGATCAGGCGCACAAGGCCAACAAAGCCTACGAAGTCGCCTACCGGATTCCGCGCGAAGGCACGTTGATCTGGCAGGACAATCTGGCCATTCCCAAGGACGCGCCAAACCCGCAAGCGGCGCGGGCGTTCATCGAATTCATGCTGCGCCCCGAGTCGGTGGCCGAGCTGACCAATACGCTGTTTTTCGCCACCGCCAACCAGGCCGCGACGCCGCTGGTGGATGAGGCGGTGCGCAACGATCCGGACATCTATCCGCCCGCCGAAATGCGCGAACGCCTGTACGCCGACCGCAGCATGAGCCTCAAGGACATGCGTCAGCGCACGCGTCTGTGGACCACTTTCCGTAGCCATCAATAACAAAAGGAGCACACCGATGGACGTGCCGATGCTCAACGACCAAGCCCTGACCCGTGACAGCCTGTACGGCACTGCCGCCGAAAGCACCTACGCCGGGATCACCAGTTTCATGCGTCGTCGCTACAGCCGTGATTTGCGCGGCGTCGACGTGGCGGTCAGCGGGGTTCCGTTCGACACCGCCACCAGCAACCGCCCGGGCGCACGCTTCGGCCCACGGGGGATTCGCGCCGCATCCACCGGGATCGCCTGGGAACGGCACTGGCCGTGGGCGTTCGATCCGTTCGATCATCTGGCGGTGATCGACTACGGCGACTGCGATTTCGATTACGGCTCGCCGCACACCATCCCGGAAAGCATCGAGGCTCACGCCGAACGCGTTCTTCAAGCTGGCAGCGCGATGCTGACGTTTGGCGGCGACCATTTCATCACCTATCCGCTGCTCAAGGCTCATGCGCGCAAACACGGCGCACTGTCGCTGATCCACTTCGATGCGCACAGCGACACCTGGCCGGACGAGGGCGGCAAACGTGTCGATCACGGCACCATGTTCTGGCACGCGGCCAGGGAAGGGCTGGTGGATCCGGCGCGCTCGGTGCAGGTCGGTTTGCGCACCACCAATGACGATCATCAGGGCTTTGCCGTGCTTGATGCCCGCCAGGTGCATCGGCGTGGCTGCGAGGCGATAGTCGAGGCGATTCGCGCGCGGGTCGGCGATCACCCGGTGTACCTGACGTTTGATATCGATTGCCTGGATCCGGCCTTTGCCCCGGGCACCGGCACTCCCGTGTGTGGCGGGCTGAGCACGTTGCAGGCGCTGGAAATCCTCGGCGGTTTGCGCGGGATCAATCTGGTGGGCATGGACGTGGTGGAAGTGGCTCCGGCTTACGACCATGCGGACGTGACGTCGCTGGCAGCGGCCACCCTGGCAATGGAAATGCTCTGCCTTTACGCCGCGCGACACAAAGTCGACCGCTGACACCCCACAAAGCCCATGTGGGAGTGGGCTTGCTCACGAATGCGGTGTGTCATTCAACGGTGATGTTGGCTGCCCCGGCCCCTTCGCGAGCAAGCCCGCTCCCACAGGAGGTTGTATTCCAGGCAGTTGCTGCACGCTGTTTTGAGGTCGCGAGATATACAGTCGATCTTCGACTCCCCACAGAACCCATGTGGGAGTGGGCTTGCTCACGAATGCGGTGTGTCATTCAACGGTGATGTTGGCTGCCCCGACACCTTCGCGAGCAAGCCCGCTCCCACAGGGGGTTGTATTCCAGGCAGTTGCTGCACGCTGTTTTGAGGTCGCGAGATATACAGTCGATCTTTGCCCCCCACAAAACCCATGTGGGAGTGGGCTTGCTCACGAATGCGGTGTGTCATTCAACGGTGATGTTGGCTGCCCCGACGCCTTCGCGAGCAAGCCCGCTCCCACAGGGGGTTGTATTCCAGGCAGTTGCTGCACGCTGTTTTGAGGTCGCGAGATATACAGTCGATCTTCGACTCCCCACAGAACCCATGTGGGAGTGGGCTTGCTCACGAATGCGGTGTGTCATTCAACGGTGATGTTGGCTGCCCCGGCGCCTTCGCGAGCAAGCCCGCTCCCACAAAAGGGCACCTGTTTTTCAGGGACATCGTGGCATACTGCCGCGCATGACTTTCGACTCTCCTTTAAGCGCCTGGCAACACGCGATCGAGCACAAGGGTTTCATCCAGGATGAAGCCCAGGAGCATGCGGTCTGGGCCTTGCAAAAATGCCATGAAGCCTTGCACACCGGTGCCCGTTCGGTCACTGGCGTGTACTTGTGGGGGCCGGTCGGGCGCGGCAAGACCTGGTTGATGGATCAGTTCTATCAGAGCCTGCGGGTGCCGGCGCGACGGCAGCACTTTCATCATTTCATGGGCTGGGTGCACCAGCGCTCGTTCCAGCTTACCGGCATCGCCGACCCGTTGCGGGCGCTGGCCAAGGAGCTGGCGGCGGAAGTGCGGGTGCTGTGTTTCGACGAACTGTTCGTCAATGACATCGGCGATGCGATCATCCTCGGTCGGCTGTTTCAGGTGATGTTCGACGAAGGCGTGGTGGTGGTCTGCACCTCTAACCTGCCGCCGGATGAGCTGTACGCCGACGGCTTCAACCGTGATCGGTTTGTCCCGGCGATTGCCGCGATCAAGGCGCACATGCAAGTGGTGGCGGTAAATGGTGCCGAGGATCATCGCCTGCATCCGGGCGCGGGTCAGCAGCGCTATTTTGTCGCTGCGCCGGGACTGGGCAGTGCTCTGGAGCAGGTCTTCCAGTCACTCAACGCCGGGCAGCCCGCCAGCGCCGAGCCGGTGCCCGTCGGCCATCGTGTGCTGAACGTGGTGCAAGCCAGTGCGACGGTGCTCTGGTGCCGCTATGCCGATCTCTGCGAGCAACCATTTGCCGCGATGGATTTCATCGCACTGTGCGACAACTATCGATCTATTCTGTTGAGCGACGTGCCGAACCTCAGCGCGCAGAAACGCGAAGGGCGCATCGCTCGCGGCACCGAGGACGGCTCGGCGCAGGTGGTGGCCGGTGACCGTGAGTTGCCGCAACTGTCGGTGCACGACGACGGTGTACGCCGTTTCATTGCCTTGGTCGACGAGTGTTACGACCGTAAAGTGCCGCTGTACATCGAGGCCCTGGTACCGATGGAGGCGCTGTACACCGAGGGTTATCTGGAATTCCCGTTCCGGCGCACCCTCAGCCGTTTGCAGGAGATGCAGCTGCAGCGTTTTGCCGAATCCTGAGCGCAGAGGGCGCGAGCATGAGTCAACCGTTGTCGCATCATTTACTGACCATGGCTTACCAGAACGCGTGGGCCAATCATCGCCTGGGCAAAGCGTGGACTCAGCTCGATGCCACTGAGCTGGCGGCGCCGCGAACCAGCTTCTTTCCGAGTATCCGCCTCACCCTCAATCACATCCTCACCTGCGACTGGTTCTACGTCGACGCTCTGGAGCGTGAGTTGCGCGGTGATGAACCGCATCCTGATTGCTATGTGTTTTTCAACCATGACGAGCCGTTTACCGAGGCCGCAGCGCTGCGTGAAGAGCAGGCACACGTGGACCGCCGCTTGATCGCTTATTGCGAACAACTGCGCGATGCCGATCTGGGGCGGATCGTCACCATCGCCCGGGAAACGCCGCAGCATGACAGTCGCTTGCGTATGCTGTCGCACCTGTTCGAGCATCAGATCCATCATCGTGGGCAGGTGCACGCGATGCTCAGCGCGACCTCGGTAAAACCGCCGCAGCTGGATGAGTTTTTCTGCGCCGGCGAGAGCGGGTTGCGTGCTCAGGATTTTGCCGAGTTGGGCTGGACCGAAGAGCTGATCTGGGGGCGCTGAAGCCTGGAAATCAAAAGATCCGGTTGTGGCCCGCAACATCCTCGCGGTAAGGTCGAACAGCCTTTCAGGTGCGCACTTTGCACGCCGGGGCCATGATCGGGGATGGAAATGGATTCCGCAGAAATTCTTGTGCTGCAAGCCAGTTACACCAATCCACTGCACGCCGAAGCCATCGGCATCGTGCTCAATCATTACGCAGAAGATCCCATGGGCGGCGGCCATTCGCTTGACCCGGAACTGTTGCGTCGCGTGCCGGAAGAACTTGCGCGCAGGCCTCATGCGTTCAGTGTGCTGGCGTTCGTCGGTGGCGAGCCGGCAGGGCTGGTGAACTGCTTTGAAGGTTTCTCGACGTTCGCCTGCAAGCCGCTGGTCAATGTCCATGACGTGGCGGTCGTGAGCAAATTTCGCGGCCTCGGCTTGAGTCAGAAAATGCTGCGCAAGGTCGAGGAAATCTGCCGTCAGCGCGGTTGCTGCAAGATTACCCTGGAAGTGCTCGAAGGCAACGAGGTGGCACAGAACTCCTACCGCAAATTCGGCTTCGCCCCCGGCATGTTCGACCCGGAACATGGCCGTATGCTGTTCTGGATCAAGGATCTGCAGGCATAAAAAAAGGCGCCCCGGACAGGGCGCCCAACTGTCGTCTCCGAGGCCAGAGCGGAGCCATCGGAGGTCCATCGGTTGCTCGGTGAATCAGTCGCGATAAGACTCGGTGACTTGCGCGGTCTGATCGTTCGGAACCTTCAGTTCCGCTGCTTTGCTATCGGTCGGCTGTTCGCTTGGCGCGTGGTGGACCGGGAAGTTGTCGTAGTAATGCCGCATGCGTTCGGCGCCGCCCTCGGCAAAGGCGCTGGCGGAACCGAGGGCGAGTAGCCCGGCAAGAATGGCGGTGGTGGTTTTCATGGTGCCTCCTACTGAAAAACGTGGGAGCCGTTCGTCCATGAAGCAGATCTCGGGGCACAGTGTCCTGGCGGGGAATTAACTCGGGGTTAACAGCGGTGGCGAGGGGATTTGGTGACGCATTGCGCGTCACCGAGAGAGTGGGGCCGCTTCGCGACCCATCGGGGATGAATCCCCTCACTACAGGGGTTTTGTTGGACCGGTGCGCTCAGAGCTTCCAGTCCAGGCTCAGCGTCACTGTGCGCGGGTCGCCCCAGTACACGCCGTTGTAGAAGCCGACGTTGTCGTAATACTTCTTGTCGAACAGGTTATCGACGTTCAGCGACGCCGACAGATGCCTGTCGAACTCATAGCGCGACATCAGCTTGACCACGGTGTAGGCCTCCTGGTTGATCCGCGCCGGTTCGGTGATGATCCGGCCGTTGGCGCCGCGCCCGACCGGGCGGTTAGCCGCGCCATAGACGTCGCTCTGCCAGTTCACCGCGCCACCCACGGTCAATGCGTGCCAGTTGCCCGGCAGGCGATAGGCCGTGGACAGCCGCAGCATGTTCAGTGGTTGAGCGGTGTTGCTGCGCTGTTTTTCGCCGTCGACGGAATGGGTGTAGGTGTAGCCGGCGGTCATGTTCCAGCCGCTGAGAATTTCCCCGGACACTTCGGCCTCGAAGCCATTGACCTTGTTACCCTTGCCGCCGGACTTGAAAAACTCCTCGCCGCTCACCGGGTCCGGGGGGGCCGAGTTGTCACGCTCGGCGACGTTGTCCTGTTTGCTCCAGAACACTGCCGTCGCCAGGTTCAGGCGTTCGTCGAGCAGGCTGCCTTTGAGCCCGACTTCATAGTTGCTGCCGATCACCGGGTCGAGGTAATTGCGTTTGCTGTCGCGCTTACTCTGCGGTTTGAAAATGTCGGTGTAGCTGGCGTAAACCGTGTACTCCGGCGTCAGGTCGTAAAGCAGGCCGGCGTAGGGCGTCCAGATATCATTCTGGCGTTGATGGGTGGCATCGGTGCTGGTCAGTTTTTGCTGCGCGTCATAGTAGTAATCGGTGCTGGATTCGTTCCAGCTGCCATAGCGGCTGCCGAGTACTGCATGCAGCTCATCGGTCAGGCTCAGACGGGTCGCGAGGTAACCGGCCTTTTGCCGAGTGATGCCTCGCGCGCCCGGCAGGCCGGTGACAGTGTCGGCGAATTTGCCGATGTCACCCATGTATTTCCAGTCGCGGATCTTGCCGTAGTCGGCGGCTTGGGGACTGTTGAAGGCGTAGGGCGAAGTCGAGCGGTTTTCCGCCTCGCCGTAGCCGAACATCATCTCGTGTTCGCGGCCGAACAGCTGGTACGGCCCTGACAGGTTGAAGTCGTACACGCTCATTTTCTGCGTGCCGACCATGTGCCCCATGTAGGCCGTCATGCCGCTGCGGTCGGCTTCGGGGAATCCGCTGCCGCCGTAATAGACCTTGCCGTCGGTATCACTTTCGCGGTGGGTGTAGGCGGCCTTCAGCTTCCAGCCATTACCCAATTGCTGGTCCAGGGTAACGAACGCGGTCTTGTCCTTCAGTGGCCAGGAGCTCCAGGATGTCGCCATGTTGGTCGACCGTCCGAGGCCGGCCTTGCTGCCGTCGGCGTTCCAGTACGGCACGGTGCCCCAGGAGGTGCCCTGAACCTGCTTGTCCTGATAGTCGTAACCGACGGCAAGCACCGTGGAGTCGGTCAGATCAGCTTCGAGAATGCCGTAGCCGACCTCGCGCTGCAGCGCGTATTTGTCGCGGAACGACTGGCTGTCGCGATAGGCCAGCACCGTACGCCCGCGCAGCCGACCATCGAAGGCCAGCGGCCCGCCGACATCGACATAGCTGTAGTAGTTGTCGTAGCTGCCGCCACTGACCCCGGCCAGTGCCTGCCACTGGGCAGTCGGGCGCTTGCGCACCATGTTGATCGTCGCTGAAGGATCACCCGCGCCGGTGGTCAGGCCGGTGGCGCCGCGTACGACTTCGATGCGGTCGTAGATGATGGTGTCCGAGTCTGACTTCATGCGCCCGAAGGTGTTGAGCATTCCGTCGATCTGGAAATTGTTGATCGGGTAACCCCGCGCCGAATAGCTGACCCGATCCGAGTCGTTGTGTTGCACGACGATGCCGGTGGTCTGGCGCATGGCTTCGGACAAGGTACCGAGCTTGAAATCATCCATCTGCTGGCGCGTGACCACGGACACCGATTGCGGGGTTTCCTTGATCGACAGGTTCAGCCGCGTCGCGGTGCTCATTGCGCCAGTGGTGTAGGAATCAGTGTTTTCAGTGTTAACGCCGAGGCCTTCGGCGCTGACGCTGGTGGCGTCCAGTTCCAGCGCCTGGGCGGCGGATTGTGGCGCTGTTTCAGGATCGGTTTCAGCCAGCAGATCGGGACTCAACGCCATGCTGAACAAGCCGACAGTCAGGGTCATGGAACGGGTAATGGGCGCGAACATCGCAGCCGACTCCTTGTCTTCGAGGGAAAAAATCCATTGGTTCAAAGACGAGACGCAGCACGACGATTTAGTAACAAACAAGAAATATTATTATTTGGAGGTATTTCCCGACTTCGCCGAGACGGGCGAAAAGCTGCTCACGGCGCTTGCCCAATAGACGGCGGCGGGTATGCTGTTGGCCTGCCGAGGAGATAACAATGGCCTACGATTTTGACCTTTATGTGATTGGTGCCGGTTCCGGCGGTGTACGTGCAGCGCGCTTCGCCGCCGGTTTCGGCGCGAAAGTGGCGGTGGCCGAGAGCCGTTACCTGGGCGGCACCTGCGTCAACGTCGGCTGCGTGCCGAAGAAACTGCTGGTGTACGGCGCGCATTTCGCCGAAGACTTCGAACAGTCGTCCGGTTTCGGCTGGAGTCTGGGTGAAGCAAATTTCGACTGGACGACCCTGATCGCCAACAAGGACCGCGAGATCAATCGCCTCAACGGCATTTATCGCAACCTGCTGGTCAACAGCGGCGTGACCCTGCACGAAGCCCACGCGAAGATCGTCGGCCCGCACGAGGTCGAGGTCAACGGTGAGCGCTTCACCGCGAAAAACATTCTGATTGCCACGGGTGGCTGGCCGCAGATTCCGGAAATCCCGGGGCACGAACACGCGATCAGTTCCAATCAGGCGTTTTTCCTCAAAGAGCTGCCGAAGCGGGTGCTGGTGGTCGGTGGTGGTTACATCGCGGTCGAGTTCGCCGGGATTTTCCACGGTCTGGGCGCGAACACTACACTGCTGTATCGCGGTGATCTGTTCCTGCGTGGTTTCGATGGCTCGGTGCGCAAGCATCTGCAGGAAGAGCTGACCAAGCGCGGCATGGATCTGCAATTCAACGCCGACATCGCGCGCATCGAC
Organism: Pseudomonas sp. PS01299; assembly: GCF_029960145.1. NCBI lineage: Bacteria > Pseudomonadati > Pseudomonadota > Gammaproteobacteria > Pseudomonadales > Pseudomonadaceae > Pseudomonas > Pseudomonas sp. PS01299. The sequence continues at coordinate 12,057 of NZ_JASCPO010000124.1, forward strand.
AAACAGCCTGACGGCAGCCTCAAGGCAACCCTCAAGGATGGCCGCGTGCTGGAAGTCGACTGCGTGTTCTACGCCACGGGCCGGCGTCCGATGCTGGACAACCTGGGGCTGGAAAACACCGATGTGCAGCTCACCGACAAAGGTTTCATCAAGGTTGACGAGCAATACCAGACCAGCGAGCCGTCGATTCTGGCGCTAGGTGATGTGATCGGTCGGGTGCAACTGACGCCAGTGGCACTGGCCGAAGGCATGGCGGTGGCGCGGCGCTTGTTCAAGCCTGAGCAATACCGTCCGGTGGATTACAAGATGATCCCGACCGCCGTGTTCAGTCTGCCGAACATCGGCACTGTCGGCTTGACCGAAGAAGAGGCGCGGGAAGCGGGGCATGAAGTGGTGATTTACGAGAGCCGCTTCCGCCCGATGAAGCTGACGCTGACCGAGTGTCAGGAGAAAACCCTGATGAAACTGGTGGTCGACGGCAAGACCGACAAGGTGCTCGGTTGCCACATGGTCGGTCCGGACGCGGGGGAGATTGTCCAAGGCTTGGCGATCGCGCTGAAGGCTGGCGCGACCAAGCGTGACTTCGACGACACGATCGGGGTGCACCCGACGGCCGCCGAAGAGTTCGTCACCATGCGTACGCCGGTCGGCGCTTAAGCGTCCTTCGCTTTGGCTGTGTCTGGCGCTGCCGCAACGGTAGCCGCCAGACGCAAGCTGTCCTCGAGGCTGGCCTGAGTCTTGGTCAGCTCCTTTTCCAGTGACTGATTGAGCTGCCGCTGTTCGTCGGCATCCTGTTTCAGCGTCTGACTTTCCAGCAGGGCCACGCGCAGGCGTTCCTGGAGGAGGGTGCGCTCGTTGTCGACGCGAGTGGCTTGCTCCAGCAACTGATCCTGACGCTGGTTGCTGTGCTTGAGCTGATCCTGCAACAGGCTCAGCTCGCGCTGAGTTCCACGGTTTTCCGTGAGCAGGCGTTCGTTGTCGCGATGCAACTGAGTGATCTCGTCCTGACGCACCAGCGCACTTTGTTGCGCCTGACGCAATTCCATCTGCAACTGCTGCAGCTGTCCTTCGTGACGGGCTTGTTCCTGCTCGCGCTGCTCTTTGGTGGCGTTGCGGTAATGCTCAAGCGCATCACGGGCGTGCAGATGTTTCTCTTCCAGCGAGCGGATCTGCTCGTCCTTGTCCTGCAGGCGCAATTCGAAATCAGCCAGCGCCTGATTGAGTCCGGCGTTACGGGTTTGCTCGGTCTGCAGCATTGAGCGGGTTTCTTTCAGCGCCTCGGATTCGCGGGCCAGTGCTGCGCCTTGAATGTCGTGCTGTTGTTCCAGTTGCTCAAGAGCCTGGCGCACCTGCTTGAGTTCCGCTTCCAGGGTTTCGCGCTGCTCTTCGAACTGCTCGCGCGCTTGTTCGATCGGCTCTTGCGCCTGTTCTTTCAGGCGCTGGGCGAGACGCGAGACCAGTGCGGTCAGCTCGTCATTGATCGGTTCCGCGGACGCTTCGACCGGTTGGCTGCCGTCATCCAGCTCTTTCAGATAGCGATGGATCGTGGTTTTCGAACCGGTGTTGCCCAGTTCGATGCGTACTGCATCGATGCTGGGGTGTTCGCCTCGGGCCAGAATCGCTGAGCGCGCGATCTGCACCACTGCTTTGTTAACGCCACCACGGGCCATTTTAACTCCTACCATTACGTACTGTGGTACATGCCACCAAAGTACGCAGTGTACCACGCTGAAAATAAAGTTAAATGCTTGATTAATCACAGGCGGGATATACTGGTATTACCCAATGTCAGACCCCTGAATCGGTTTTTTCATCCAGCAATCAGTACGCCTGCGAGAACACTGCCCATGAGCGAGATCGATCGCTATCTGCAAGCCGCCACCCGTGACAACACCCGCCGCAGCTATCGTTCTGCGATCGAGCATTTCGAAGTGAAGTGGGGCGGCTTCCTGCCAGCGACCGCCGACAGCGTGGCGCGGTATCTGGTCGAGCATGCCGGGGTGCTGTCCATCAACACACTGAAACTGCGGCTGTCAGCGCTGGCGCAGTGGCACAACAGTCAGGGTTTTGCCGATCCGACCAAGGCGCCGGTGGTGCGCAAAGTGTTCAAAGGCATTCGCGCACTGCATCCGGCGCAGGAAAAACAGGCCGAACCGTTGCAATTGCACGATCTGCAGCAAGTGGTCGACTGGCTGGAGCAGGAAGCCAGTAGTGCCAGACAAAATGAGGATCGTCCGCAGTTGCTCAAGGCCTATCGCGATCGGGCGCTGATTTTGCTGGGCTTCTGGCGTGGCTTCCGCAGCGACGAGTTGTGCCGTCTGCAGATCGAGCATGTGCAAGCGCACGCCGGCAGCGGCATCACCCTCTACCTGCCGCGCAGCAAGGGCGACCGCGACAACCTCGGGCAGACGTATCAGGCGCCGGCGCTGCTCAAGCTGTGCCCGGTGCAGGCTTATATCGACTGGATCACCGAGGCAGCGCTGGTACGCGGCCCGGTGTTTCGCGGCGTTGACCGCTGGGGCCATCTGAGCGAGGAGGGCTTGCACGCCAACAGCATCATTCCGCTGCTGCGTCAGGCGCTGGAGCGCGCCGGCATCCCGGCCGAGCGCTACACCAGCCATTCCCTGCGCCGCGGCTTTGCCACGTGGGCGCATCAAAGCGGCTGGGATCTGAAATCGTTGATGAGTTACGTTGGCTGGAAGGATATGAAGTCAGCCATGCGCTATGTTGAAGCCAGCCCCTTTCACGGGATGGCCCGGATTACGGATAAACCGGCTTCGTCGTAGATATGGTTTTCTTCTATTAATACAGTCCGCTAATAGCGAAAACAAATCAGCAGCATCAGGTTTGCCAATGAGCCATCCGTCGAGTGAGTGGGTAGGATTCACCCATCGAATTCACAACCCTGACGGAGAGTCATCAATGCCTATCATCAACAGCCAAGTAAAACCGTTCAAAGCTACCGCATTCAAAAACGGCGACTTCGTACAAGTCTCGGACGCTGACCTGAAAGGCAAATGGTCCGTAGTGTTCTTCTACCCAGCCGACTTCACCTTCGTGTGCCCAACCGAGCTGGAAGACCTGGCCGACAACTACGCTGCGTTCCAGAAACTGGGCGTGGAAATCTACAGCGTTTCGACCGACACCCACTTTGCTCACGCTGCCTGGCACAACACCTCGCCAGCGATCGGCAAAATCGAATACACCATGATCGGCGACCCGACCCACGTCATCTCCCGCAACTTCGACGTGCTGATCGAAGAAGCTGGCCTGGCTGACCGTGGCACCTTCGTGATCAACCCTGAAGGCCAGATCAAAATCGTTGAACTGAACGATGGCGGCGTTGGCCGTGACGCTTCCGAGCTGCTGCGCAAGATCAAGGCTGCTCAGTACGTTGCTGCTCACCCAGGCGAAGTTTGCCCGGCCAAGTGGAAAGAAGGCGAGGCCACTCTGGCTCCGTCCCTGGACCTGGTCGGCAAGATCTGAGTCTGTGACGCACGCAACACAGGGCGGGACTCCGCACCTACTTCAGTAAGCTGCACCGCCCATTGAAAAAGCCCGGGCGAGATTCGCTCGGGCTTTTTTTCGCCTCGAATAAAGACACAGGAGATCGCCCGTATGTTGGACGCCAATCTTAAAGCCCAGTTGAAATCGTACCTGGAACGGGTTACCCAGCCGATCGAGATCGTTGCTTCCCTCGACGACGGTGCGAAATCCCGGGAAATGCTTGACCTGCTGAAAGACGTTGCCAGTCTTTCGAGCCAAATTACTTTGATCGACAGCGGTACCGATGCCCGCAAACCGTCGTTCTCGATCAATCGTTCGGGTGCCGATATCAGCCTGCGTTTCGCCGGCATCCCGATGGGCCATGAATTCACATCGCTGGTGCTGGCCCTGTTGCAAGTCGGCGGCCACCCATCGAAAGCCAGTGCTGAAGTCATCGAACAGATCCGCTCGCTCAAGGGCGAGTTCAGCTTCGAAACCTACTTCTCGCTGTCGTGCCAGAACTGCCCGGACGTGGTCCAGGCGCTGAACCTGATGGCTGTGTTGAACCCGAACATCCGTCACGTCGCCATCGACGGCGCGTTGTTCCAGGACGAAGTCAACGATCGCAAGATCATGGCCGTGCCGAGCATCTACCTCAACGGTGAAAACTTTGGCCAGGGCCGCATGGGCCTGGAAGAAATCCTCGCCAAACTCGACACCGGCGCCATCGAGCGTCAGGCCGAGAAAATCAGCGCCAAACAAGCCTTTGATGTGCTCGTAGTTGGCGGTGGCCCGGCCGGTGCGTCGGCCGCTATCTATGCCGCCCGTAAAGGCATCCGCACCGGTGTGGCGGCTGAGCGCTTCGGCGGTCAGGTGCTCGACACCATGGCCATCGAGAACTTCATTTCCGTGCAGGAAACCGAAGGCCCGAAACTGGCGACGGCGCTGGAAGAACATGTCAAGCAGTACGACGTCGATATCATGAACCTGCAGCGCGCCGACAAGCTGATTCCCGGCAAGAACGGCGAGTTGCACGAAGTCCACTTTGCCAGTGGTGCAACCCTGAAAGCCAAGAGCGTGATCCTGGCGACCGGCGCACGCTGGCGTGAAATGAACGTGCCGGGCGAGCAGGAATACCGTAACAAGGGCGTGGCGTACTGCCCGCACTGCGACGGCCCGCTGTTCAAAGGCAAGCGCGTGGCGGTGATCGGCGGCGGTAACTCCGGCGTTGAAGCGGCCATCGACCTGGCCGGTATCGTTGCCCACGTGACACTGCTGGAGTTCGACGTGCAACTGCGTGCCGACGCGGTGTTGCAACGCAAACTGCACAGCCTGCCGAACGTCACCGTGATCACCAGTGCGCAAACCACTGAAGTCACCGGTAATGGCGAGAAGGTCAACGGCCTGCGTTACAAGGATCGCAATACTGACGAACTGCGCAGCGTCGAGCTGGAAGGGATTTTCGTACAGATCGGTCTGCTGCCGAACACCGACTGGCTCAAAGGCACCATCGAGCTGTCGCCGCGTGGTGAAATCATCGTCGACAACCGTGGCGAGACCTCGATCCCGGGGATCTTCGCGGCCGGCGACGTGACCACTGTGCCGTACAAGCAGATCGTGATTGCAGTGGGCGAGGGCGCCAAGGCTTCCCTCAGTGCGTTCGATCACTTGATCCGTACTTCGGCGCCGGCGTAAAACGGCAGTCGCTGAAATGAAAAACCCATGAGCGATCATGGGTTTTTTTATGCCTGACACAATCCAATTGTAGGAGTGAGCCTGCTCGCGATGGCGGCTGCACATTCAAAACATCATGGCCTGACACACCGCGATCGCGCGCAGGCTCACTCCGACAG
>NZ_JASCPO010000125.1:0-17269 GCF_029960145.1 Pseudomonas sp. PS01299
GGGCTTGCTCGCGAATGCGGTTCAACATTCAAAATCAGTGTGGGCTGACACACCGCCTTCGCGAGCAAGCCCGCTCCCACATGGGTCCGCTGTGTGCAGTCGCACTGGCGGTAAGTCTCGCCGGTTGCGCCGGCCTGCCCGACCAACGCCTGGCCAACGAAGCGCTCAAGCGTGGCGACACCGCCACCGCCGCGCAGAACTACCGCGCACTGGCAGATCTGGGTTACAGCGAGGCGCAAGTCGGTCTCGCCGATATCCAGGTCGACAGCCGCGACCCCGAGCAGATCAAACAGGCCGAAGCGACCTACCGTGCCGCCGCCGACGTGTCGCCTCGGGCCCAGGCCCGTCTCGGTCGTCTGCTGGTGGCCAAACCGGGTTCCACCGAAGCCGAGCACCACGAAGCCGAAAGCCTGTTGAAAAAAGCCGCCGCCAATGGCGAAGGCAACACGTTGATCCCGCTGGCGATGCTGTACCTGCAATTTCCGCACAGCTTCCCGAACATCAACGCACAGCAGCAGATCGATCAGTGGCGCAAATCCGGTTACCCGGAAGCGGGTCTGGCGCAGGTGCTGCTGTATCGCACCCAGGGAACTTACGACCAGCATCTGGATGACGTGGAAAAAATCTGCAAAGCCGCGCTCAACACCACCGACATCTGCTACGTCGAATTGGCCACGGTCTATCAGAAACGCGCCCAGCCGGAGCAACAGGCCGAGCTGATCAAGCAGATGCAGGCCGGTTACAGCCGTGGCACGGTCAGCGCGCAGCGCGTCGATTCGGTGGCCCGCGTGCTGGCCGATTCGACCCTGGGCAAGACCGACGAAAAGACCGCGCAGTCGCTGCTCGAACCGATCGCACCGGGCTACCCGGCATCGTGGGTGACCCTCGCGCAACTGCTCTACGACTTCCCGGAACTGGGCGACGTCGATCAGATGATGAAGTACCTGGACAACGGCCGCGCCGCCGACCAGCCGCGCGCCGAACTGTTGCTGGGCAAGCTCTACTACGAAGGCAAACTGGTGCCGGCCGACGCCAAAGTCGCTGAAGAACACTTCCAGAAAGCCGTCGGCCGCGAAGTCGCCGCCGACTACTACCTCGGCCAGATCTATCGCCGTGGTTACCTGGGCAAGGTCTACCCGCAGAAGGCCCTCGACCACCTGCTGACCGCCGCGCGCAACGGCCAGAACAGCGCCGATTTCGCCATTGCCCAACTGTTTTCCCAAGGCAAGGGCACCAAGCCCGACCCGCTCAACGCCTATGTATTCAGCCAATTGGCCAAGGCGCAGAACACCCCGCAAGCCGATGAACTGGCGACCACCCTGGCAGCGCAATTGCCGCCCGAGCGTCTGGCCGAAGCCCAGCGCCTGCTGCAACAGGAACAGGCCAGCCGCGGCGCCCTGAACCAGAACACGCTGCAACTGCACGCCCTGCAAGAAGAAGACGGCGAGGAATCCCTATGAAGTTGAATCCCTTTGTGAAGGCCGGCATTGGCCTCACGTTCGCGCTGATCTGGTCTTGCCCGACACTGGCCGCGATCACTGAAACCAAGAACTTCGGTCTGGAAGTAAAAATCACCGGCCAGTCCGAAGACGACCGCGACCTCGGCACCGCCAGCGGTGGCGACGTCAACGGTGTGGGCCTCGACCTGCGTCCTTGGATCTACGGCGAAAGCGGCGCGTGGAGTGCCTACGCCATGGGTCAGGCCGTGACCTCGACCGACATCATCGAGACCGACACCTTGCAGCAGTCGGACGGTGAGCAAACCACCGACAACAGCGACCGCAAAACCAAGAAAAACTACTTGGCGATGCGCGAGTTCTGGGTCGGCTACAGCGGCCTGACGCCGTACCCCGGCGAGATGCTCAAGCTCGGTCGCCAGCGCCTGCGCAATGACGACGGGCAATGGCGCGACACCAACATCGAAGCGCTGAACTGGACCTTCGACACCACCCTGTTGCGCGCCAACGTCGGTGTCGCCGAACGCTTCAGCGAATACCGCACCGACCTCAAAGAGCTGGCGCCAAAAGACAAGGATCGCCTGCACGCCTACGCCGATGCCGCCTATCAGTGGACCCCGGGTAACTGGGTCGGCATTCGCGGTCATCACACCCACGACAACGGCAAGCTCGATTACGCCGAACCGGGCGTGCCCCGCGACACCCTCGACAAAACCCAGAACGGCGACATCAGCTGGCTCGGTCTGACCGCCGACAGCGACGCCTACAACTGGCGCAACACCAACACCGTCAACTACTGGGGCAGCATCACTGGCATGAGCGGCGACCTCGATTCGGTCAACCCGCTGAACGCCGATGGCAGCCGTCCGGCCCAAGCCAAGCGCAGTGATGACATCAACGGCTGGGCCACCGACCTGGGCGTGCGCCTGCGCCTCGATCCGCAGTGGCAGGTCGGTGCGGCCTACGCTCGCGCCAGCGCCGATTACCAGCAGAACGGTCTGGAAAGCAACCGCTCCAACTACACCGGTACCCGCTCGCGCGTGCACCGTTTCGGCGAAGCGTTCCGTGGCGAAATGAACAACATGCAGACTGCCACCCTGTTCGGTTCGTGGATGCTCAACGACCAGTACGACGCCAGCCTGATCTACCACAAGTTCTGGCGCGTGGACGGCAACAAACCGGTGGGCAGCAACGGCATCAACGCCGTGGAAAACAACACCGACGACGTCACTGGCGCGATCCTCTCCAGCACCTCGCTGCCGCTGCAGGATGGCAACAAGGACCTGGGCCAGGAAATGGATCTGGTGGTGACCAAGTACTTCAAGCAAGGCTTGCTGCCGGCGGCGTTGAGCCAGTCGATCGACGAGCCGTCGGCGCTGGTGCGCTTCCGCGGCGGTGTGTTCAAGCCCGGTGATGCCTATGGCAGCCAGGTCGATTCGTACATGCACCGCGCGTTCATCGACGTGATCTGGCGCTTCTGATGCAAACCGCCAAGGGAGTGCCCGACATGCACCACGCAAGGAAAGGCTCGCTCAGCCTGTTGGCCGGCGCCATGCTGCTGGCCTCCGCTGGCGCGTTCGCCACGGTGGAACCGGCCAAGCCGGTGACCACCGCCAAAGAGCTGCAACAAGCCAAGACCTACACCGTCAGCAGCGCGCCGACCGAGGCGCTGGAACTGGCCAAGCCGAAACTGCCCGACCTGTCCGGCTTCACCGCCGAGGCCGCTGCCGCGAAAATCAATCGCAGCAAACCGGGCAAGATCAGCGTGCGCCGGATGATGCAGGAAGACGCCCTGAAGGACTTCATCGGCGGCGACAACAAGATGGCCGAATGGGTGGTGCGTCAGCACGGCATCCCGCAGGCGATCTTCGTCGACGACGGTTACCTGAACCTCAAGGATCTGGCGCAGAAGCTGCCCAAGCAGTACTTCAGCGAAACCGCGCCGGGCGTGTACCTGGCGAAGTTGCCGATCGTGGTCGGCCGTAAAGGCATCCTCGAAATCGACGGCCAGACCCAGGAATTGCGTCTGTCGCAAGAGGCCGGTTCGTTCCTGGTCAACGACGGTCAGTTGTTCGTGCGTGACACCAAAGTCACCGGCTGGCGCGAGAAGGAAAACGGCCCGGCAACCTTCCGTTCGCCGAAGGAATTCCGGCCGTTTCTGCTGGCCTGGGGCGGCACCGAGACCTACATCGTCAACAGCAAGATGGCCAGTTTCGGCTACGCCAACAGTAAGTCGTACGGGGTGAGTATTTCCCAGTACACGCCGAACATGGCCAAGGTGCTCAAGCGCCCTGAACCGACCGGCTGGATCGTCGGCTCCGAGTTCTCTGACATGTGGTACGGCTTCTACTGCTACGAGACCCGCGACTTCGTGGTCAAGGGCAACACCTACAAGGACAACATCGTCTACGGCATCGACCCGCACGACCGTTCCCACGGTCTGATCATTGCCGAGAACACCGTCCACGGTACGAAGAAGAAGCACGGCATCATCATTTCCCGAGAAGTGAACGACAGCTTCATCTTCAACAACAAGAGCTACGACAACCACCTCTCGGGCCTGGTGATCGACCGTAACAGCGTCAACAACATCATTGCCTACAACGAGATCTACAAGAACCACACTGACGGCATCACCCTCTACGAGTCCGCCGACAACCTGCTGTGGGGCAACAAGGTCATCAGCAACAAGCGCCACGGCATCCGCATTCGTAACAGCGTGAACATCCGCCTCTACGAAAACGTCGCCATGGCCAACGGTCTGACCGGCGTCTACGGCCACATCAAGGACCTGACCGACACCGACCGTGACATCAAGCTCGACCCGTTCGATGCGCAAGTCTCGCTGATCGTGGTCGGCGGTGAACTGGCGGCCAACGGCAGCGGGCCGATGGCCATCGACTCGCCGTTGAGCGTCGAGCTATATCGCGTATCGATGCTGGCGCCGACCAAATCCAGCGGCATCAGCTTCAACGGCATCCTTGGCGAGCGCCAGGATGAAATTCTCGACCTGCTGGTGCGCCAGCAGAAAGCCGTACTGATCGACCCTGTCGAACGCCAGACCGAAATGCGGGACTGAGGATAATTTTATGCACCCACACTTGATCAAATTACTCAGCCTGTCGGCCCTGACCGTGGGCATTATGGCGGCCAGCAATGCTGCCCGCGCCGATGACGCGGCGGGCGCCACCCCGCCAAAATTCAGCGCCGAACCATGCTGCAACCTGTGCCCGGCCGCGCACGACGCGAAGAACTACACCACGCGTTATCAGCAAAACTTCACCACCCTGGTGCAGGCGCAGGGCGACTGGCTGTTCCGTACCCAGGAAGATTTGCGCACCGAGTTCAACACCACCCCGGCCGGCTACAAACGCCTGCAACAGCTGCACGATGCGTTCAAGGCCAAAGGCGTCGAACTGGTGATCGTCTATCAGCCGACCCGTGGCCTGGTGAACCGCAACAAGCTCAACCCGCAGGAAAAAGCCGCGTTCGATTACGAGAAAGCGCTGGGCAACTACAAGACCATGCTCGGCCGTTTCGCGCAGATGGGTTACGTGGTGCCGGACCTGTCGCCGCTGACCAACGAATCGCTGCCGGACACCCTGCCCGCCCACGATTTCTACTTCCGCGGCGACCAGCACTGGACGCCATACGGCGCTCAGCGCACAGCGAAAATCGTCGCCGAGAAGGTCAAGCAGATCCCGGCCTTCGCCGACATTCCCAAGCGTGAATTCGAAACCAAACGCACCGGACGCATGGGCAAGACCGGCACCCTGCACAACATGGCCGGGCAACTGTGCGGCACCAGTTACGCGATCCAGTACATGGACCAGTTCACCACCGAGCCGAAAGGCGAGGCCGGTGACGGCGACCTGTTCGGTGACTCCGGCAACCCGCAGATCACCCTCGTGGGCACCTCGCACAGCGGCAAGAACTACAACTTCGCCGGCTTCCTCGAAGAGGCCATTGGCGCTGACATTCTCAACGTCGCCTTCCCCGGCGGTGGTCTGGAAGGTTCGATGCTGCAGTACCTCGGTAGCGACGAATTCCAGAAGACCCCGCCGAAGATTCTGATCTGGGAATTCTCGCCGCTGTACCGCCTCGACCAGGAGACCATCTACCGCCAGATGATGTCGCTGCTCGATAACGGCTGCGAAGGCAAAGACACGCAAATGTCCGCCAGCACCACGCTCAAGCCTGGCGGCAAACAGGAACTGCTGGTCAACAGCAAGAACCTGAATCTGCAGAACAGCAGCCATCAGGTCGACATCCGCTTCGCCGACACCTCGGTGAAAACCCTGCAAGCCACCCTCTGGTACATGAACGGTCGCCACGAGGACATCAAGATCGAGAAACCGGAAACCTCCGACACCGACGGTCGTTTCGCCTTTGAGCTGCGCACGGACGAAGACTGGGCCTCGCAAAATCTGCTGGCTGTCGAAGTCCAGGGCCCGGAAGCGGGTACCGCGCCGCAAAAAGTCGAAGCGAAAATCTGCAAACGCAACGTATTCCCGGGCGCTGGGCCACAAACCGCTCAGCTCGGGCAATGAGGTCTGCTATGCGAAATCGAACGATCAAACACTTGCTTGCGCCATCCCTGCTGACCCTGGCGATGTTCGCCGGGGCCACTCAGGCCGCCGCGCCACTGCGTCCGCCGCAGGGCTACTTTGCTCCTGTGGATAAATTCAAGAGCGGCGACAACAGCGAAGGCTGCGATGCGATGCCCGCGCCGTACACCGGGCCGCTGCAATTTCGCAGCAAGTACGAAGGCTCGGACAAGGCCCGCGCGACCCTGAACGTGCAGTCGGAAAAAGCCTTCCGCGACACCACCAAGGACATCACCACGCTGGAGCGCGGCACCGCCAAACGAGTGATGCAGTTCATGCGCGACGGTCGTCCGGAGCAGCTCGACTGCACGCTGAACTGGCTGACCGCGTGGGCCAAGGCCGATGCGTTGATGTCGAAAGACTTCAACCACACCGGCAAATCGATGCGCAAATGGGCGCTGGGCAGCATGGCCTCTTCGTACATTCGCCTGAAGTTCTCCGACTCGCATCCGTTGGCCACGCGTCAGCAAGAAGCGCAGCAGATCGAGGCGTGGTTCAGCAAGATGGCCGATCAGGTGGTCAGCGACTGGGACAACCTGCCGCTGGAAAAAACCAACAACCACTCGTACTGGGCCGCGTGGTCGGTGATGGCGACCTCGATCGCCACCAACCGTCGCGACCTGTTTGATTGGGCGGTGAAGGAATACAAGGTCGGGGTCAATCAAATCGACGCCGACGGCTTCCTGCCCAACGAACTCAAGCGCCAGCAACGCGCCCTCGCCTATCACAACTACGCCCTGCCGCCACTGGCGATGATCGCCAGTTTCGCCCAGGTCAACGGTGTCGATCTGCGTCAGGAAAACAACAGCGCGCTCAAGCGTCTGGGTGACCGGGTGCTGGCCGGGGTAAAAGACCCGGATCAGTTCGAGAAGAAGAACGGCAAAGAGCAGGACATGACCGACCTGAAAGAGGACATGAAATTCGCCTGGCTCGAACCGTTCTGCACCCTCTACACCTGCCCGGCGGATGTGATCGAGAAGAAGCACGGCATGCAACCGTTCAAGACCTTCCGCCTCGGCGGCGACCTGACCAAGGTCTACGACCCGTCCCACGAGAAGGGCTAAAAGCCCCTCACCCTAACCCTCTCCCGGAGGGAGAGGGGACTGACCGAGGTGTTTTTGAGAAATCCGCCGACCTGATACATCCAGTCGATCTCAGGTGTTGAAAAACAATCGAGATCAGGCTGCACAGAAATACCGAGTCGATCTCGATATTGGCAGCGCCAGAGATCAGGCTCCCTCTCCCTCCGGGAGAGGGCGGGGGGTGAGGGAAAGATTTCAAGTCCCTCCGCAACCCTGAAAGAAACACGCATCACCCCTCCAATAGCACGGGGGGTTTGGGGGGGCTTTGGCCCTTGACTGTTGGTTCAAACATGGAGAGATCGGGATGGTATTTTCATCCAACGTGTTCCTGTTTCTGTTCTTGCCGATCTTTCTCGGCTTGTACTACCTGAGCGGGCAACGCTATCGCAACCTGTTGCTGCTGATCGCCAGCTACGTGTTCTACGCGTGGTGGCGGGTGGACTTCCTGGCGCTGTTCGCCGGCGTCACCCTGTGGAACTACTGGATCGGCCTGAAAGTCGGTGCCGCCGGCGTGCGTACCAAACCGGCGCAGCGCTGGCTGCTGCTCGGCGTCGCGGTCGACCTCTGCATCCTCGGCTACTTCAAATACGCCAACTTCGGCGTGGACAGCATCAACGCGATCATGACCTCGTTCGGTCTGGAACCGTTCATCCTGACCCACGTGCTGCTGCCGATCGGTATCTCGTTCTACATCTTCGAGTCGATCAGCTACATCATCGACGTGTATCGCGGCGACACCCCGGCCACCCGCAACCTGATCGACTTCGCGGCGTTCGTGGCGATCTTCCCGCACCTGATTGCCGGCCCGGTCCTGCGTTTTCGCGACCTCGCCGACCAGTTCAACAACCGCACGCACACCCTCGACAAGTTCTCCGAAGGTTGCACGCGGTTCATGCAGGGTTTCATCAAGAAGGTGTTCATTGCCGACACTCTCGCCGTGGTCGCCGACCACTGCTTCGCCCTGCAAAACCCGACCACCGGGGATGCCTGGCTCGGCGCACTGGCGTACACCGCGCAGCTGTATTTCGACTTCTCCGGTTACAGCGACATGGCCATCGGTCTGGGTCTGATGATGGGTTTCCGCTTCATGGAAAACTTCAAGCAGCCGTACATCAGCCAGTCGATCACCGAGTTCTGGCGCCGCTGGCACATCAGCCTGTCGACCTGGCTGCGTGACTACCTGTACATCACCCTCGGCGGTAACCGTAAAGGCACGCTGATGACCTATCGCAACCTGTTCCTGACCATGCTGTTGGGTGGTCTGTGGCACGGCGCGAACATCACTTACATCGTCTGGGGCGCCTGGCACGGCATGTGGCTGGCGATCGAAAAAATGCTCGGCATCAACACCTCGCCGCGCAGCCTCAACCCGATCCGCTGGGCGCTGACCTTCCTGCTGGTGGTGATGGGCTGGGTGATCTTCCGTGCCGAAAACCTGCACGTCGCCGGGCGCATGTACGGCGCGATGTTCAGCTTCAGTGACTGGTCGCTGTCGGAACTCAACCGCGCCAGCCTCACCGGTCTGCAAGTGGCGACCCTGGTGGTGGCGTACGCAACCCTGGCGTTCTTCGGCCTGCGTGATCTGTACACCAACCAGCCTCCGGTGAAGAGCAAACCTGAAGTCAACGTCGAAGCCAACGGCCCTGCCACCGCGACCCCGGGCATGATCAAAGCCGCGCCTGGCGAAAACCCGGCGAGCATCCACGAGCCTGGCTACACCGTCGGCGTCGAGGCGCAGGTGCAACCGGCCTACTGGACGGCGGACTGGTCACGCTACGTGATGCGCGGGCTGATCCTGCTGCTGTTCATCGCCTCGATTCTCAAACTCTCGGCGCAAAGCTTCTCGCCGTTCCTTTACTTCCAGTTCTGAGGGATCTGACATGACCCGCTCATTACGCATCTTCTACATCGCGCTGTTTCTGCTGACCCTGCTGGTGCTCGGTCTGTGGTCGGTGCGCAGCTTCTTCGGCTTCAGCACCAACGCCGATGCGACCGTGCTTAACGGTCGCTGGACCAAAGCCGTGGAAACCCACTACGACGATCAGTTTCCGATCAAGCGTCTGGGCACCAACCTCTGGGCGGCGCTGGATTTCAAACTGTTCAACGAAGGTCGTCCGGGCGTAGTGCTTGGTCGCGATCAGTGGCTGTACAGCGACGAGGAATTCAACCCGATCGTCAACGAAGAGCTGAACCTGCAAGGCAACTACGCGCTGGTCGAAGGCGTGCGCCAGACCCTGAAAGAGAAAGGCGTGAAACTGGTGATGGCGATCGTGCCGGCCAAGGTGCGCCTGTACCCGGAACACCTGGGTGAAGTGAAGCCGGCGAGCATCCACGCCAACCTCTATCAGGACTTCCACGCCCTTGTCGCGGCAGACAAGATCCTCGCCCCGGACCTGCTCGGCCCGCTGCAACAGGCCAAGCAGAACGGTCAGCAAGTGTTCTTGCGCACCGACACCCACTGGACCCCGGAAGGCGCTGAAATCGCCGCCAACACCCTGGCCAAGACTATCGCCGACAAGTTCCCGCTCAGCGGCGAGCCGCAGCGCTTTGTCACCACGCCAGCGGAAAAGGTCACGCACAAGGGCGACCTGCGTCTGTTCCTGCCGCTGGATCCGCTGTTCGAAAACCTGATGCCGGCACAAGAGCCGCTGCAGAAGCGCAACACCGTGGCCGCCGAGCAGCCTGCCGGTGACGACGCGCTGTTCGCCAGCAGCGAAGTACCGGTCGCACTGATCGGTACCAGCTACAGCGCCAACCCTAACTGGAACTTCGTCGGTGCGCTGAAACAAGCGCTGCACAGCGACGTGGTCAATTACGCCGAGGACGGCCACGGCCCGATCCTGCCGATGCTCAGCTACCTGAAAAGCGATGACTTCAAGAACAGCCCGCCACAGGTGCTGATCTGGGAGTTTCCTGAACGATATCTGCCTGTGAACAACGAAATCGGCGACGCCGACCCACAGTGGGTCGCAGAGCTCAAACAAGCCGGTGCTCGCCAACAAAACGTAGCCATCAACACTAAATCCGAGACGCCCGATCGGGCGCAAAACTGAAAGAGAGGTAACACCATGACTTTCACAACTACTCCTCGTCGTCTCGCAAAACGCTTCGCACTGGTTGCAGGCCTCAGCGTGCTTTCCGTCCAGGCTTTCGCCGGTGGCGACGCCGCGCTGTACGGCCCGACCGCACCGAAAGGCTCGACTTTCGTGCGGGTCTACAACGCCAGCAACGCCGAAGTCAGCGCCACCGTCGGCAGCACCAACCTGAGCGACGTCGCGCCGCTGGCCAGCAGCGACTTCAGCTTCATGCCGGGCGGTGACTACAGCGCCAAAATCGGCAGCCAGACCCTGCCGGTCAAACTCGCCGGTGACCACTACTACACCCTGGTCAACAACGCGTCCGGCGCGCCGCAACTGATCGAAGAACCACCGTTCAAGAACAAGCAGAAATCCCTGGTGCGCGTGCAGAACCTCAGCGACAAGCCGCTGACCCTGAAGACCGCCGACGGCAAGACCGACGTGGTGCCGAACGTGGCCGCCAAGGGCCGTGGCGAACGTGAAATCAACCCGGTGAAAGTCAGCCTGGCGCTGTACGAAGGCGACAAGAAAGTCGGCGACGTGAAACCGGTCGCCCTTGAGCGCGGTGAAGCAGCGGTGCTGTACGTCACCGGTTCCGGCAGCAGCCTGTCGCCAGTCTGGGTGAAACGCCCGGTGTCGACTCGCTAATCATTTTTCCTGACTGACCCCGTCCCCACTGTGGGAGGGGGCTTGCTCGCGAAAGCGGTCTGACATTCAACCGATATGTCGACTGATAAACCGCCTTCGGGAGCAAGCCCCCTCCCACCCTTGATCGGGTTGTCAGTTCGGATACGAGACAAAAACAAGAGTGAAACGACACAACGTTCGTGCCTCTAACCAATCGATTTTTATGGAGTAAACAATATGATTCCGGTGATCTTGTCAGGTGGTAGCGGTTCACGTCTTTGGCCGCTTTCGCGCAAGCAATTCCCTAAACAATTCCTCGCCCTGACCGGTGAACACACGCTGTTCCAGCAAACTCTGGAACGTCTGGTGTTCGAAGGCATGGACACGCCGATCGTGGTCTGCAACAAGGATCACCGCTTCATCGTCAACGAGCAGTTAGCCAACCGTAACCTCGAATGCCAGCGCATCCTGATGGAACCGTTCGGCCGCAACACAGCACCAGCGGTAGCGCTGACTGCGATGATGCTGGTCAACGAAGGCCGTGACGAACTGATGCTGGTGCTGCCGGCCGACCATGTGCTGGAAGACCAGAAAGCCCTGCAACGCGCCCTCGCCCTGGCCACCGTCGCCGCCGAAAACGGCGAGATGGTGCTGTTCGGCGTGCCGGCGACCAAACCGGAAACCGGCTATGGCTACATCAAATCCACCGGCGACTCGCTGCTGCCCGAGGGCGTCAGCCGCGTCTCGCACTTCGTCGAGAAACCCGACGTCAAACGTGCCACCGAGTACGTTGAATCCGGCGGCTACTACTGGAACAGCGGCATGTTCCTGTTCCGCGCCAGCCGCTTCCTCGAAGAGCTGAAAAAGCACGATCCGGACATCTACGACACCTGCCTGCTGACCCTCGAGCGCAGCCAGCAGGATGCCGACACCGTCACACTGGACGAAGCTACCTTCGCCTGCTGCCCGGACAACTCCATCGACTACTCGGTGATGGAAAAGACCCAGCGCGCCTGCGTGGTGCCGCTGACCGCTGGCTGGAGCGATGTCGGCTGCTGGTCGTCGCTGTGGGAAGTCAACGAAAAAGACGCCAACGGTAACGTCAGCAAAGGCGACGTGGTAATCCAGGACAGCAAGAACTGCATGATCCACGGCAACGGCAAACTGGTGTCGGTGATCGGGCTGGAAAACATCGTCGTGGTCGAAACCAAGGACGCGATGATGATCGCGCACAAGGATAAGGTTCAGGGCGTCAAGCAAATGGTAAACACCCTCAACGAGCAGGGCCGCAGCGAAACCCAGAACCACTGCGAGGTTTACCGTCCGTGGGGGTCCTACGACTCGGTGGACATGGGCGGGCGCTTCCAGGTCAAGCACATCTCGGTCAAACCGGGTGCGTGCCTGTCGCTGCAGATGCACCACCACCGCGCCGAACACTGGATCGTGGTCAGCGGCACTGCTGAAGTGACCTGCGACGAGAACGTCTTTCTGCTCACTGAAAACCAGTCGACCTACATCCCGATCGCCTCGGTGCACCGCCTGCGCAACCCGGGCAAGATCCCGCTGGAAATCATCGAAGTGCAATCGGGCAGCTATCTCGGTGAAGACGATATCGAACGCTTCGAAGATATCTACGGTCGCTCCACCCCGATCGAACGTGGCGTGTCGGTGAAAACCATCGCGCAGTGATCACCCGGCAATGAGAAGCCCCCGTCCAGCCCGCTGCGTCCCCTATCCGCAGTGGGTTGGGCGGGGGCTTTTTTTCAACTCAACGAATGTTGTCGAGTCAGCCTTGGCCGGGAATATCCCCCCAGCGATTGCTGCCTTCCCGCGTAAGGAGCCGGTGCGAGCAGTCCGATAAAGTCCTGGGTCCGCTGGAGGCTCTGCAGCGTACTGGACGTTTGCATCGACAAGTCGGAGACCGCTTCGAAAAGCCCCGGATCCGCGCTGCCGGTGGTTGCCAGCTCGGTAAGGATGGCCTGCGTCCTGAACTCGACCATGTCGATGTTTGCCGAAAGATGTTCATGAGTGTTGCTTAACGCCTCAGCATTCAGTCCCTGCGCTGCATGGATGAATTCCCGCCCCGTCTGGAACAGCCCCCGAGTTTCTGGTCCCAGTTTTTCAGAGACTGCCTCGATCACTTTGCCCTCGACCTTGGCGCGCGCCATTTCGGTCAATCGTGATCGACCGTCGGCTGTGCGCGGATCATGCGCTGCCAATTGCAGTTTCACTGTGGCAAGACTCAGCTTCTTTTTCGGCTCGACGCTTTCAACCAGAGCCTTGGGATTCAATTCGCTGCCCTTGAAATGGATGGGTCGGTTCAACTGATAGGTGTCCACCACCTTGTCGATGGCTGCACCCGCCAACTTATCGCCGACCTTCGTGCCAATCTTGCCCCCAAGCGAACCGGCTACCGGTCCGAACACGGTGCCCATTGCAGTGCCAATCGTGCCCCCTGCGGCTTGAGCGCCTGCGCTGAACATGCTGCTGGCCAGTTGCGTGCCGACGCGCCTGACCAGGGCCTGAAACCGGTGTCGCGCCTGAGTGTGGTTGAGCAATGAGTTTCTGACGTCCGCTGCCGCCGAGGTCATCGTGCTCATTAATGCCTGCTGCTTTTGCACACTGTCAGCCAACTCAGATGTGGCGGTCTTCCCGCCCCCATCGGTGTCGACATGGTTCATGGGCGAGTTACCCACCATCTGATACAGGTTCGGCCCGTCGATAAAGCCTTTCGGGTCAGGATTCAACCAGCGCTGCAACCACGGCATGTAATAGCGATAGCCATAATAATAGAGACCTGTGGCATCGCGCTCCTTACCCGAATAACGCAGGGTTTTGTAACTGGCCTCGGTGTCCTTGCTCCACGCCGTTTCACCGGACGGGAGGAAAGTTTCTTGACTGATGAGCCGGGCATCCTCGCCCAGTTCCAGGCAGGTCGATCCGAGATGATCCGTCAGCGTGTACCGATAATGGTCATTGGAACCGGTGGGCGGAGCACTTTCCCAGTGCAGCACGTGTACACGGCTGATGTGGCCCTCGACGCAGATCACTTGCAGTTGTTCACCGGTGGCCGTGTCGGTACGTAGCTCCAGCCCAGGCAAATAGCGCACCTGGGCCGTGACGCCGCGGGCATTCGTCTGGAGTGAGCGAATCTTGCGCACACGTTGGCCGGCACCGTCGTAGCAATAGTGTTCACGGTCATTGGGGCCGCTGGCACGTTCGACCGGCGTGACCGATTGCAACTGATTACGCAGATTCCACGTCAATGAACTCCCCGCGTACAGCGCTCGCAAATTGCCACGGGGATCGAACGCCGCGGCAATCTCCTCTTCCGTCGGTGGCACGCCATTACGGTAAGGCAAACAGCGATTACTTGATCGCGCAGCTTTGAGCTCGCGGCCATTGCGCGCGCCAACATGCGTCAGCAGCAGCAGATTGCCGGATTCATCGTAGTGGAAGGTCTGTCGATAATTGCTCACTGCTGCCGGATCGTCACGTCCGATGGACGCCGGACCTTGAGTAGCAGCACCTGCTTCCCAACCGGTGGCCACATGCAACTGGTAGAAGCTGTCATAGTCGAAACGACTGGCAGGATCGATACGCTGGTTGGCGAAATACCGGATCGGCAGTGACTTGTCCTCGATGCTCAGCAAGTTGCCCATCGGGTCGTAGTCGTAGATCAGATGTTGCAATATCTCGCCCCCGGCTTTCCTCGCATGGCGGGTTAGCAGAAGACCATCCTCGGGCTGATAGGTCAGCGTCGTCAGCACACCATTGCCCGCCAGTTCCTGAGTGACTTGCCCATCAGCGTTGTAACGAATGTCGCTCACCAGCGTTTGCGCTTTGGTCTGGTGCCGCAATTGCAGATGGCAGGCGCGCAACTGACCGTCCAGCGTCAACTCGCGGTCCTGTCGATTATCACGTGCATCGACTTGTTCGAGTACCTGCCCCAGCGGCCCGAAGCGCCAGCGGGTCGTTGCACCGTCACCGGGCTCCAGCAAGCGCTGGCGGTCATCAACGTTTTGCGGCCAATCGGGGACGCTGGGGTCGAGAGTGAAGTGCCGTGTGCTTTCAATGCATTGCCCACTGATTGCAAAGCTTTGCGAGCACACACTACCCGCCGGATCATCGTGCCGAATCAACTGGCCCAGCTGATTCCGGGAGGGATCACCCGCGCCGGGCTGACCGTAAGTGAGACGTTCGACGCACCGCCTAGGCTCGGATGCGCCTTCTTCGAACACGGCAATCGGACGCAGCAACGGGTCGTGTTGCACCTCGCGCCAGGTTTCTCGACTGTCCCAGTCGTACAGCGTCTCGGCACCCAGCCCGTTCAACGCCAGCTGCGTACCGGCATCGACGCTGTCGGAGCGCAGCGTTTGCCCGATCAACGAATAAAGGGTGCGCAGATTCGCTGGCGTCAGCGGCTCGGTCGTTTGCAGTGCCCACAGGCGCGGATCCCACTGTTCCACAACCCTTCCGGCAGCGTCGCGCGCCGTGCGATTGACGCGGGTTTGAGCTGGGCAAAGGTCGTCGGCACGCCAATAACCAACCGTCCGAACCTGCAGTCCGCGCGGGTCGCTTACTGAAAGCGTCGGTGTTTTGCCATGCTTGTTCATCAGCTTGCTCCCGGCACTAGCGTTATCCATGCTTCAGGGCATCAGAGCATCCGCGCTTTACGATTTTCAACTGTCAGAAATTACAGTACCGACTGACGGTACATTCGGAATACGCGCGAATGTCCATTGCGCCGGCCCTCCGGTAGGATGGTACTCACGAACCAAGGAGCCTTCCCTCATGTTCATCGGCATCCTGCTGATCATCACCTGGTTGATTCTGCTGCTGCGCTATCCCGCCAAGGCTGTGCCGGTCTCCGTGGCCGCGGCTGTCGGTCTGGGCCTGGTGGCCATGTGGGTGGTGTGGCTGGACAACCGCGAGCTCAAGCAACTGGCGCGCCTTGAGATGCGCATCAGCTATGCACCGGAGCAATGCCCGGCAGATCGGCCGCTGCAATTGAAAATGAAAAACGGCAACGACGTGCCGCTGACTGAACTGCGCTGGCGTATCGCAGCTTACGCGCCGGGCGACACGGTCAATCTGGCCGACAACCAATACACCGCCCCGCGCTATCGCGGCCCCGGCGAACTGCAGGCCGGTGGCGACTGGGAAGACTGCCTGCCGATGCCTCCACTGCGCCCCGGTTATCGCCCACAAACCCTGGAGTTTCGTGCCGAGCGCTTGCAGGGCAGTTTCTCCGACTGATCCCCCTCCTCCCATTTTTTGCCCAAGGAATGCGCCATGCCCGTTGCGTTGATTACCGGTTGCTCCAGCGGCATTGGCCGCGCCCTCGCCGATGCGTTCAAAGCCGCCGGTTACGAGGTCTGGGCCAGCGCGCGCAAGGCTGAAGACGTCGCGGCCCTCGCCGCTGCCGGGTTCAGCGCAATCGCGCTGGACGTCAATGACAGTGTGGCGCTGGAACAACTCGCTGAGCGCATCAACCAGCAACACGGCGGCCTCGACGTGCTGATCAACAACGCCGGTTATGGCGCGATGGGGCCGCTGCTCGATGGCGGCGTGCCGGCCATGCAGCGCCAGTTCGAGACCAACGTGTTCTCGATTGTCGGCGTCACTCGCGCACTGTTCCCGGTGCTGCGCCGGGCCAAGGGGCTGGTGGTGAACATCGGCAGTGTCTCAGGGGTACTGGTCACGCCGTTCGCCGGCGCCTACTGCGCCTCGAAGGCCGCGGTGCATGCGCTGAGCGATGCGCTGCGCATGGAGCTGGCGCCGTTCGGTATCCGCGTGATGGAGGTCCAGCCTGGGGCGATCCAGTCGAGCTTTGCCAAGAATGCCGGGCACGAAGCCGAGCAACTGATCAACGAGCAATCACCGTGGTTTCCGTTGCGCGAGGGGATTCGTGCGCGGGCCAAGGCATCGCAGGACAAGCCGACGCCGGCCAGTGAGTTTGCGGCTGAGTTGCTCAAAGCGGTGCAGCAGAACACGCCGCCACGCTTGATCCGCATTGGTAATGGCAGCCGCGCGTTGCCATTGCTGGCGACGTTATTGCCCAAGGGATTGCTGGAGTCGACGTTGATGAAGCGGTTCGGCTTGCGTGGGAAGCTCTGAGACCGGGTTGACGCTTTCGCGAGCAAGCCCGCTCCCACAGGAGAATGCATTCCAAATGTGGGAGGAGAAATCGACGCCGGCCAGTGAGTTTGCGGCTGAGTTGCTCAAGGCTGTGCAGCAGGGCACGCCGCCAAGATTGATCCGCATTGGTAATGGCAGCCGCGCGTTGCCGTTGCTGGCGACGTTATTGCCCAAGGGATTGCTGGAGTCGACGTTGATGAAGCGGTTCGGCTTGCGTGGGAAGCTCTGAGACCGGGTTGACGCTTTCGCGAGCAAGCCCGCTCCCACAGGAGAATGCA